>JBLIGH010000187.1:0-6611 GCA_047636855.1 Pseudorhodobacter sp. | reverse complement strand
TTTCGCGGTCGCTCGCTTGCTGGCCGTCAAACAAAATGGTCAGGGTTTCCGGGCGAAACCCGATCGCCGTGCCATTGCCAGAAACAGCCCCTGGCGCTTGTTCCGCCGAAAGCGTGACGTTGCCAAAGCCCTGTGCTTCGATTTCGATCTGGCCGTTGTGTTCCGTCAAAATTTTTGCGGGCAAGAAGTTCATTGTACCAATAAAATCCGCGACAAGGCGCGAATTTGGGCGACGGTACAAGGTTTCGGGGTCTGCAAGCTGTACAATCTCGCCCTCAAACATCACGGCAATTCGATCTGACATCACCAAAGCCTCTTCTTGATCATGCGTGACCAAAATGAATGTGATGCCAACTTGGCGCTGCAAGCGGATCAATTCGACCTGCATCTGTTCGCGCATTTTCTTGTCCAAAGCGCTAAGCGGTTCGTCCAATAGCAAAACCTTGGGCTTCAAGATCAAGGCGCGCGCCAAGGCAACCCGTTGCCGCTGCCCCCCCGACAACGCATGTGCCGCCCGGTCGCCGTAGCCTGCAAGCCCGACCATCTCTAGGGCGGCGCCAACGCGGCTGGCCAGCTCTGGCTTGGACAGACCTTCGCGGCGCAAACCAAAGCCCACATTCTGGCCGACCGACAGATGCGGAAAAATCGCGTAGGATTGAAACACCATATTGGTCGGGCGCTTATTGGCTGGCACGCCTTGCATATTCTTGCCATCGATCATCACCGCGCCAGAGGAAATGCCCTCGAACCCCGCGATGGTCCGCAGCAAGGTGGTCTTGCCGCAGCCCGAAGGCCCCAGAAGCGAGAAAAACTCGCCCGCGCGGATCGTCGCCGTGATACCGCGCAGCGCATGATAGGTGCCGTAATATTTATGCACGTCCTCAAACGCGATCATGGTGGGTTTCTCGGTCACAGGAAGCCTCCGGTCCCTTTTCCACCGGCTTTGGCGATGCCACGGCGGCGGAAATATTCAGCAAATGCAAGCAAAACGATCGAGAGACACACAAGCACCGTCCCCAGCGCCATAATCACAGGCACCGACTTTGGAAAGCGGAATTGCGAGAAAATGTAGACCGGCAGGGTTGGTTCTGTTCCAGCCAAAAAGAACGCAATGATGAATTCGTCTAAGCTTATAGTGAAGGAAATTAATAGGCTAGAGATAATGCCCGGCATCACCAAAGGCAGAATAATCAACCGAAACGTCGAGAATGCGCTTTCGCCTAGATCATAAGCCGCTTCTTCCAACGACTGATCCAGCGACTGGAAAGCCGAAGACAGGATCGCGATGGTAAAGGGGGTGCAGATCAGAATATGGCCCAAAATCACGGTCCAAAGCGATAGGTTGATGCCGATGCCCAGCAGCACGACCAATAGCGAGACCGCGACGATAATCTCGGGTAGAACCAGCGGCAACATGATCAATCCCATAAGCCCAGCCTTACCCGGAAAGCGGTAGCGGGTCGACGCGCGCGCAGCAAAAACGCCCAAAGTTGTGGATAAGATCGAGGATGTCACAGCAATGAACAGTGAGTTTTTCACTGCAATATGCAAGGCGGGTTGTTCGGCCATCTGTTCAAACCAGCGCGTCGAAAACCCCGTCAATGGGAACGCGATCACCGTCGCATCATTGAAGGCAAACAACGGCAGAATAATAATTGGCGCATATAGAAAGATCAGATATCCCAATGCATAGATCTTAAACCAACCCCCCTTCATCCTTTAGGACCTTTCAAAAAGCGGCTATTTAGCGCAAGGAAGACCACACTGACCAGCGCCACAATTGCCATGGCGGACACGGCAATCGCCGATCCAAGCGGATAATTGTCAAGCTTCAGATATTGCAATTGGATCAGGTTCGCGACCATTCGGCCCTCCGGCCCCCCCACCAGCTGCGGCGTTACATAATCCCCAATGGTCGGGATGAAGACGATCAGCACCGAGGCCACGACCCCCGGCATCGCCAATGGCAAGGTTACCCGAACAAAGGTCATAAACCGGCTTTCACCCAGATCTTGCCCCGCCTCAAGCAGCGCGCGGTCAATCTTTTCCAACGATACGAAAATCGGCAGAATCGCGAAGGGCGCATAGGCATGGGCCAGCGTAATGATCACAGAATTGACGTTATACAGAATGAATGTCAGTGGCTCTTCGATCAAACCCAACCCCAAAAGGCTCGAATTGACGACGCCGTTATAGCCGAGGATCACTTTCCAAAGGAAAACCCGGATCAGATAGCTGGTCCAGAATGGAATGGTGATCAAAAACAGCCAAAGTGATTTTTTGGAAGGTTCAACATGGAAGCTGACAAAATAGGCAATTGGAAAAGCCAGCGCCACCGTCACAAACGTAACCGACATCGAGACGAACAATGACCGCAGCATGACCGTGCGGTAAAGCTCGTTCGTCCAGGCCTCGATATAATTGGTAAAGGTGAAGGTCCGGATGATCTCGAGGTAGCCATCGGTCAGAAAACTATACAGCAAAATGGTGCCCAAAGGGGCCGCGAGCAGCAAGATCGCATAAATCGCGGGTGGGCTGATCATCAAAAGGCCATTGCCGGCCTCTGATTTTCGAAACTGCGTCCAACGCGACTGTGCGCTCATACTTGCCCCTGCCCCGACCAAATGCTCAGTCTCTATTTTGTTGCATAGGTTCCAGAACTTGAAAAGCCCTGTGATGCAGGGCTTGCGGATCATTTGACAGCGGTTCGGGATTAACCGCCGATCCGTTCCAGCGCAATAGAGCGTTTGTTCATTTCCGCAATAAGCGCTGGTACAATACGCAATGCGCCGACGGCATGGCTTAACGCATCCGACAATTGCGCTTCATTGACTTGCGTCCCTGAAACGAGCCAAACCATGCGACGGCTGACGCCATCATCATAGATAACTTCGGTTGTACCTGCGCGGGTTTTGCGAAACCCCAAGAAATCTGCCCCGCCATTGGGGGCATGAAAAGCTGATTGGTATCCCATTTTTCGGGCTCTTTTTTTTTGATGCTGCTTCGATGTATAAACTATGCTTTCGTATCGGCTTTGCGTCAATCATCTGTCGCTTTTTTCTGCGGTTTCGAGTCCTCAAGGCAACAGGTCAGACCGAAAGCTCTGACGGCGGGCGTTGCAACAAGTTTGCCAGACGACGGCACGCATCCTCGATCTGTGCGCGGCTATGGTTGCCCGGAACAGCAAGGCGCACCGCATTTGGTGCGCGGGCATGCATCAGCGCAAATTCATCCGAGGATCGAACCAAAACACCCTCGTTCTCGGCTTCGCGCGCGAAAGTCGAGGCGCGCCAACCCGAAGGCAAGCGCAACCAAACAAAGGGCAATCCGGGTTGCCACGAGATATCATGCGCCCCCAAAACATTCACGACCCCTTCCAAGCGGTCCGCGAAAGCCGCCTGCACCGCGCGGCGTAAGATCTGCGCAGCCCCCGACGTCAGAAGTTCCTGACAAAGGTCCGACACCGGCCTTGCGACACCGAAAAAGCTGTGTTGCGCGGTCAGCCGACCTGCGCGCCCCATCTCGGTTGGGCAGATAATATAGCCAAAGCGCAATGCAGCAGAGATGCTTTTCGAGAAGCTGCCGATATACCATGTCCGCTCGGGTGCCAGCGCGCGGATGGTTGGGAAACTGCTTTGAGTAATGGAGTAACAATCATCTTCAACAATCTGAATTTCATAGGCTCTTGCGATTTCAGCAATTTCGATACGGCGGCTTTCCGGCATTCTAACAGTGGTCGGATTTTGCGCCTCTGTCGTCAAACACAGCACTTGCGGTGAAAAGCGACGGCAGGCCGCCTCTAGGGCATCCGGGCGCACCCCCTCGCTATCCACGTCAATCGCCAAAAGCTCGGCCCGCGAAAGCCGGGCCGCGTGGCGAAACCCTGCATAGGTCAGATCTTCGATCATCACCAAGGGTCGGTCGCCGCGCAAACAGCATTGGAACACCAGATTGACGGCGTTTTGCCCACCATTGCTCAACGCGATATCGTCGGCACTGACAGACCCCAGAACCCTTTCAGAAACCCAATCCAGCACCGCTTGCCGCAAGGGCCTTTCATCGTGCTGGGTTGGGTAATCCAACCATTCCACATCAATTTGTTGCGCAATCGCCATCAGGGCTACCCGAAACGCCGCCCCTTGTCCGACATTCGGCATCCGAGGCGACCGCATGTCGATGCGCCCGCTGACCCGATTTGGCTCGTGCTCTGTCATAAGGCTTTGACTTGGGCCGAACCTGGGGCCATTTGAGGCGACAAAAGTGCCGCGCCCGACGGTTGCCGCCAAAAGCCCCTCTTGCGTGGCCAATTGATAGGCGCGCGACACGGTGCCCGGCGTCACCTTCAACGACCAAGCCAGATCACGGACCGTGGGCAGTTGACGCCCGGGCGACATTTGCCCGGTCCGGATCGCTTCACGCAGGGCACGCACCAAGCTTTGATATTTAGGGCCGGGGTAGCGCGTTAGGTCGGGGGTCCAGGTTGTATTGGTCACAATGTTTCTCTAGCTTGGATTCTCTTTAATTTGTACTATTATAATTGGACAGTCAATCGTGATTGTATCGCTACAACTGAGGCACGCCATGACATATCAGAATTTAAAAACGATGAACGCTCACCAACCTTTGCCACCGATGGCAAATATCGTGTTTGCGCTGGCCGTCACCATTCTGAAATGGGAAGAGCGCCGCGCCACCCGCCAAAGCCTAAGGCGCCTGTGGGACCATCATTTGCGCGATATTGGGTTAGATCCGCAGGCCGCCGCTTCAGAGGCGACCAAGCCCTTCTGGCGCCACTAAACCCCGATACCCTAAAGGCCCGCAAATAGCGGGCCTTTTTCGTATGCACCACAAAAATCAGGGCTTTTCGCGCCCCCCCAAAAAACGAAAAAGGGCCGCGAAATTCGCAGCCCTTCTATCGAGATATAGATCGATCTTAACGCTTGGAGAACTGGAAGCTCTTACGCGCTTTGGCTTTGCCGTATTTCTTACGTTCCACAACGCGGCTGTCGCGTGTCAGGAAGCCCGCGGCTTTCAATGCGGCGCGCAAGGTGGGATCGTAAAGCTGCAGCGCTTTTGAAACACCGTGCTTCACAGCGCCAGCTTGGCCCGAAAGACCACCGCCAGCAACCGTTGCCATCACGTCGAATTGGCCTTCAACACCAGCAACGGTGAAAGGCTGACGCAAGATCATCTGCAAAACCGGGCGGGCGAAGTAAACGGGCATATCTTTGCCGTTCACAGTGACCTTACCGGTGCCCGGCTTGATCCAAACGCGGGCGACCGCGTCTTTACGCTTGCCGGTCGCATAGGCGCGGCCAAGGCTGTCGCGAACAGGAACACGTACAATTGCAGCTTGAACCGCAGCAGCCGGGGTGTCAGCCACTGCCGATTTCAGATCGTCAAGAGATTTGATGTCGGACATGTTCAGGCGCTCCGCGTGTTCTTGGGGTTCAGGGCAGCAACGTCCAGAACGGTTGGCTGCTGGGCCTCATGCGGGTGCTCGGCGCCGGCATAGACGCGCAGATTGGTCATCTGCTGTGCGCCAAGCGAGTTGCGGGTGATCATACGTTCGATCGCTTTGACCACGACACGTTCGGGGTGCGCGCCGTCCAGCACTTGTGCGGCTGTGCGGAACTTGATGCCGCCCGGGTGGCCGGTGTGCCAATAGTAACGCTTGTCAGCGCGCTTATTGCCGGTCATCTGGATTTTTTCAGCATTAATCACGATCACATTGTCGCCCATATCCATGTGCGGTGTGAAGGTCGGCTTGTTTTTGCCGCGCAAGATACTAGCCACGATGGTGGCGAGACGGCCCAGAACGATGCCTTCGGCGTCGATCAAGATCCATTTCTTTGTAATATCCGCAGGCGTAGCGGAGAAGGTTTTCATTGTATGCCCTATGCATTCGCGAGGGGAGGCCCCTCAATCAGTGATGGGGCTGTATCTGTCAGGATGCCTGCGCCGTCAAGAGCGGTGATTGCTATTTAATCGAGCAAAAACAGTGCCTTATAAAATAGGTACTATAATACCCCAAAAATCAACGCAAATTAGGCGGGCGCGACGGGTCCATACCCGGCGCTTTGGGGGCGCTGGCCTCGGGTTTGGCGGGCTGCGGCAGATCAAAGCGCAAGGCAACACTGGCAATTTGCGCTGCAATAGGGTCGCCTGACGCCAGAAAGGTAACGTCCATTTCGCCGGCTTCTATCCCGGAAAACGTCAGGGCCTCGCCTGCCGCGCGTGCCAAGGCAGCCTCGGCCCCCGGTGCGGCCCCCAGATAGGCCAGCATATGCCCCTGACGCCCATCCGAATAGCGCACAGCCGCCAATAAGGCCGCCACAGCAAGCCCGGACGCACGCGCAAGCTTTGCATCAAGCGCTGCAATCAGCGCCTCGGGAAGGCCCGTGGGCGCGTGGAAGGAAACGGGGCGCGCCATCACCTGTTCTGGCTGATGCGTTAAAGTCTGCGCGAGCCAGTCCAAAGCATCTGGCGGCACCAAAAAGGCGCTTTCTGCCACGCCAAGATTAACCCCAAGCGCCACACCCTGCCCTGCCAATTGCTGTGCGATGACCCGCCCGGGCAGTTCGGCGTAAGGCACTGCGGTGCCTGTGGCC
>JBLIGH010000186.1:0-6621 GCA_047636855.1 Pseudorhodobacter sp. | reverse complement strand
TCTTGGCGGGCCCGAAGGCTTGGTCTACGAGAACCGCTTTGATGTGGACGAGCATTATGTCTGCGAGATGCGTGCCCGCACGGCGGTTGAACTGGACGCTGACGGTGATCCCGCTGTTGGACACCAGCCCTGAGAATTACCAAAAATGGGGTATCCAGAAGACCTCGCTGACGCCGGACAACATCTGTGCGAAACAGCATTTGCGGGTCGAGGTACAAACCTTCTACCGTCTGCCACGCTCTAACGGGTTGCCGCGTTGCGCATAGGAATTATACCCGTCGATATCGCTGCCAAACACCAGCCCGCCCTTGTCAGACTGGCCGACATTGAAATGCCCAGTGCAAAGGTGATCACGCCGGGGATCAGCGGCTTTAAGCCCTCGGACACGAATGCCTGCAATACGTGGCTCTCTATCGGCAGGCGCATTCCGGCTTTCGACATCAAACGGCCAGAGTTGCCCACGACCGCGCAACCGACTTTATTGGCCCCGATGAACCCCTTAGAGGTCTCGCCCCCCCGGCACATTCCACCCCACGGCTATCGGCGCTGCGCGCATAGCCCCAAGCGACCGCATCATGGCGCACCGTGCCGCCCCGGTGCTGCGCCAGCCCGCCCTTGATGGGAAAGCGCGCGTCGTCAAATTTCAAGAACGGGTATCGCGCACGGACTTGCGCTTCGGTTAACAGCTCGGCGCCGTTCAGGATCATCGCATTGCCGTGCCGCGTGAATGCACCGCGCTGCGCGTCGGAATGGATCAGGTTCAGGATCCCGCGCTGGTTGGCCATGGCGTTCTAACTGAGGTCTTGCTCTAGCCCATCCTATAGTTTCAGCGAGAACTCGTAGAAAGGCTCATTCCCGTCCAGCAGATAGTTCGAGCGAATGATCGTCGTGTTGCGCCCGTCATTGCCGCCACCGATCCAGCCCTTTTCGATCACCGCCACGCTTTTTGGCCGTAGACCTTTGCCAGATAATGCGCGGTGGCCAAGCCGTGACCACCGCCGCCGATCACGATGATATCGTAATGGGATTGCGGTTCCGGGTCACTCGCCTGATGGGTTTCCAGCTTTTGTGCCCTGTCAAGGGCCTGTTTTAGGATCTTGAAACCGGAATAGCGTATGAATCGGGCCCTTTTTCAGCAACATCCTTGACCTTTGGCGCCTTTCACACAGTGAAACGCGACACAGGCATTACAAGATCCGAGCGACGTTTGTTTTTTCGGCAAAAGCCGCAGGTCCGGCAAATCGAAGCCACAAAAAACGGCAAAGTCCCGTGCGGTGCTTCAGTCGATAAAGGCCTTTTCGACGACAAAATGCCTGGGATCCGAGTTGGCCCCTTCAGCTAACCCGCGGGCTTGGCACAGGCCCATGATATCCTTGTTCAGCGCCAGATTTCCGCAAACCATCACCCGGTCCATATCGGCATTCCATTCAGGTAGATCCAGTGCTGCAAACACCCGGTCATCGCGGATATGATCGCTGATCCGGCCTTGGGTCGCTGACGCCTCGCGCGTCGTGGTTGGATAATATTTCAACTTGTCGCCCACAAGTTCGCCAATCAACGGGTCGTGGGGCAGGGCCGTGACAATCTGTGCGCCATACGCCAGTTCTTTGGTCGTGCGGCAGGTATGGGCCAGGATAACCTGATCATAACGCTCGTATGTTTCGGGATCGCGCAGCAACGAGGCAAAGGGGGCGACGCCCGTGCCAGTGCAGATCATCCACAGCCGTTTGCCCGGCAAAAGCGCGTCCAGAACCAAAGTGCCCACCGGTTTTGGGCGCAAGATCACCGCATCGCCCACCACGATCTTTTGCAAACGCGAGGTCAGCGGACCGTCAGGCACCTTGATCGAGTAAAACTCCAACTCTTCATCCCAAGACGGCGAGGCAATCGAATAGGCCCGCAGCAAGGGTTTACCGTCATCCTTCAAAAGCCCGATCATCACAAATTCGCCCGAGCGAAACCGCAAGGATTGCGGGCGCGTGATGCGGAACGAAAACAGCGTGTCGGACCAATGCGTCACCGCCGTTACGGTCTGCGCATCGGGCATGATTTTCTGTGCAATGGCGGTTTGAAGCGTCATAATTTATATCCTTTAAGCAGTTTGCGCCGGGTTTGCCAAAAAATGGCTTTGCATCTTGCCCGACACACCGTCGAGGTCGGCGGCATTCAGCATCGGTTCTTTTGCGGCCAGAATGACGGGCCAAAGAACTGCGTATTTGCGGTTGAATTCGACCCAAACCTCCATATCCGGCTCGGTATCGGCGCGGATGGCATCGGCGGGGCATTCCGGTTCGCAAACCCCGCAATCGATGCATTCGACGGGGCCGATCACCAACATGTTTTCCCCCTCGTAAAAGCAGTCCACCGGGCAGACTTCGACGCAATCAGTGTATTTGCAGGCAATGCAATTGTCGGTGACGACATAGGTCATGAGGTATCCTTACCGGGGGGCATCATGGGGGTCTTCGCCGCGTTTTTGCCGCAACGCAGCACCGGCGTCCGTCAACTAATTGCTATTGGGGGAAATGCGCAGGCAGCATGATGGTGTCAGCAAACGGAGACGCCCAATGATCGAAAGCCTCGCTACAAGTCTGGATGCCTGCACCTTGTCCGTGAATTGGGACAGCGGCGAGTGTACAACGCTTTCTGCCGAAACGTTGCGCCGCGAGGCCCAAGACGCATGGTCTAAGCGCGAACGGATGGATCATGGCGCGGTGGCCGTTGCACCCGGGATCACGATCACAGCCTTGGTGCAGGTGGGGCAGGCCGGCGTGAACATTCATTTTTCAGACGGTCATCAGCGCGCGATATATCCGTTTGTCTATCTTCGCACGCTTTCTGACCGCTTTGACAAGTAATTGACATTCGCGACGCTGCACTGCGGCGCAAACTGACCTTCAACGACAGACCAAGGAGCCGCAGCATGGATGAGATTCTAGACGGAATGACGCAGATCGATTGCGACATCCTTATTATTGGCGGCGGCACCGCCGGACCGATGGCCGCTTTGAAGGCCAAGCGCAAGAACCCCAATGCCAATGTCATTTTGCTGGACAAGGCCAATGTGAAACGCTCTGGCGCGATCTCGATGGGGATGGACGGGCTGAACAATTCGGTGATCCCCGGCTATGCCACGCCAGAGCAATACACCAAAGAAATCACCATCGCGAATGACGGCATTTGCGATCAAGCGCCGGTCTACCGCTATGCCGAGGAATGTTTTGGCATCATCCAAGAGCTGGACGAATTTGGCATCCGCTTCCAAAAGGACCAAAACGGCGAATATGACGTCAAGAAGGTTCACCACATCGGCACCTATGTATTGCCGATGCCGAACGGTGATACCGTCAAAAAAGCGCTGTATCGGCAGTTGCGCAAAGCGCGGATCAACGTGATCAACCGCTTTATGGCGACCCGTTTGCTGACCGGTGAAGGCCGTGTTGCAGGGGCCATCTGTGTGAATACCCGCACCGCAGAATTTCTGGTGGTGCGCGCTAAGGCTGTGATCATGGGGCTTGGGGCTGCGGGTCGTTTGGGTCTGCCAACAAGCGGTTATCTATATGGCACCTACGAGAACGCAACGAACTCGGGCGAGGGCTATGCGATGGCCTACCACGCCGGTGCCGGTCTTGCGAACCTAGAATGCTACCAGATCAACCCATTGATCAAAGATTATAACGGGCCAGCTTGCGCCTATGTTGCGGGGCCTTTGGGCGGCTATACCGCCAATGCCAAAGGCGAACGTTTCATTGAGTGCGATTATTGGTCGGGCCAGATGATGCAGGAATTCTTTGACGAGTTGCAGGGCGGCAAGGGCCCGGTGTATCTGAAACTGAACCATTTGGCCGAAGAAACCGTGGCCGAGATCGAACGTGTTTTGCACATTGTTGAGCGCCCGACACGCGGGCATTTCCATGCAGGTCGCGGCACCGATTACCGCAAACAGATGATCGAGATGCATATTTCGGAGATCGGGTTTTGTTCGGGCCATTCGGCCAGCGGCGTCTTTGTCGACGAATATGCACGCACCACGATCCCCGGCCTTTATGCGGCGGGCGATATGGCCAATGTGCCGCATAATTATATGCTGGGGGCCTTCACCAACGGCGCTTTCGCCGGGCTGGACGCGATCGATTTCATCAAGGATGTCGATTTTGCCAGCTTCGATCAAGGCGAGGTTGACGCGGAACGCACCCGTGTTCTGGCACCAACAAAACGCGATGATGGCATTCCGCCCAATCAGATCGAATACAAAACACGCCGTCTGGTAAACGACTATCTGCAACCGCCAAAAGTCACCGCCAAAATGGAGCTGGCACAGCAGCGATTTGCCGAAGTTCGCGACGATATGGAGCAAGGCATGTATGTCCGCGACGCGCATGAATTGATGCGCGCGCTGGAAGCCTCTTCGATCCTCGATTGTGCCGATATGGCGGCGGCAGCATCGCTGTACCGCACCGAAAGCCGTTGGGGCCTGTATCACAACCGGGTCGAATACGCGCGCGATGATGAAAACTGGTTCTGCCACACAATTTTGACCAAAGGTGCCGACGGCAAGCCAGCCCACCGCAAGCAAGAGGTCAAACCTTACATCGTCCAGATCAATGACGACGAAAAAGATGCCTACAAAAATCAACGTGTCGGCGCGACTGTCGCAGCGGAATAAGGAAGACCAAAATGCCTCTCGCACTTACCGCCACCACTGTTCCGGTCATAATCGACAAAAACCTTTGCATTGCTGACAAAGGCTGCACCGTCTGCGTCGATGTCTGCCCATTGGATGTGCTGCGCATTGCCTTGGATGATGACGGATCCAAGACTGCTTATATGAAATACGACGAATGCTGGTACTGCATGCCGTGTGAGGCCGATTGCCCGACCGGCGCTGTCACAGTCAACCTTCCTTATTTGCTGAAGTGAGCCTGTGATGAACGATCTATTCGAAGAGTTCGACGATATTGCTGATCTGGCCGAGGGGCTGCGCGACCCTTCGCCCGGCACCCGGATTATGGCGGTGATAGAGTTGGCCGATAATGCCGATCCAGCCGCCATTCCCTATCTTGCCCAAGCGATATCCGACCCGAACGCCGGGGTGCGCAAACAAGCGGCGCTGGCGCTGACCGGCTTCGATGGGCCGGAAACCGCGGCGGCGTTGGTTTTGGCGTTGAAAGATACCGATACGGCCGTAATCGAAGCTGCGGCGCTCAGCTTAACCGAGCTGAAAGACCCGCGTGCCGGGGATGCGATTTTACCGCATTTGGGCGACCCGGACGAGGTGACCCTGACCGCTTTGTTGGCGGGGATCAAAGAGTTACGCCGCACCGAGGCGATGGGCCCCGCCATTGCCGCTTTGCAACACGCCTCTGCGGCCGTGCGCGTTCAAGCCGTCGGTGTCATCGGCTGGCTGCAAGATGAAGGTTCGTTGCCCGCCTTGCGTGCCGCGACAAAAGACAGTGATGTGCAGGTGCGCCGAACGGCCCTGGCCGCCTTGGGCTTTTCCAAATCTGAACATGCCGAAGCAACCTTAATCGCCGGGCTTGGCGATGGCGAATGGCGGGTTCGCGAATCCGCCGCCGAAACGCTGGCCAAAGCCGGTGGTGCCGTCAGTATCTCGGCCCTACGTGGCGCGTTGAAGGATGATTTTTGGCAGGTGCGCCTGAAAGCGGTCCGTTCATTGGGCAAGCTAGGTGCGACCGATGCCGCGATGGAAATCGGTCTGATGATGGATATCCCTGTGCCAAACCTGCGCAAAGAATGCGCGGCGGTTTTGGGTGAACTGGCTGTGCCCGAGACGGCCGTGTTCTTGGAGAAATATGCAGACGACACCGACCCTGATGTCCGCAAAAACGTGCGGTGGGCGCTTGAAAAAGTAGCACAAGCTACGAGCTGAAGGCACAAGAAATCAGTTTGAAACCCACACTCCCCAAGCTTTGCTTGGTGGGGTGTGTTTGCGTTAAGTTATCATTTTAATACATTGAAATATAACAATAAAATTAAATACACGAATCACCGTTGAAAGCCTGCTTTTCGTTTTCAGGCCGTCCGATTTCTGTCGTCTGACGAAAAAAAATGCGACAATATTACGCATTCCCGGAATGGGCCATCACATTCCGGCATTCCGCTTGTTGGCGCCATAGACCGACCCGCCAACGCGTTTGATACTCTTCATAACGAACAAAAAAATTAACCGACAGATGGAGACTTAAATGAGCTACTTTAGATTTCTGGAAACAACGGTATTGGCTGCAGGGATTGGTCTTGCAGCGTCCTCAGTCTGGGCCGAAACGATTGCGATCGGGATTGGCCATCAAAGCACCGTGACCAACACAGTGCCCGGCGGCATCATCATCGAAAAGTTAGAGCTGCTGGAAAAGTATCTGCCCACGACGGGCCGCTACGAAGGTGTCGAATTTGATTTGGTCTACCGCGATTACACCTCTGGCCCGCCGATCACCAACCAGATGATTGCCTCTAAGCTGCATTTTGGCGTGATGGGGGATTACCCGCTGATCGTGAACGGTGCTGTGTTCCAAAAAGAGGGCAATGACGAATCCATGCTGATCCAGATCAGCGGCTATAACCTGAAAGGCACCGGCAACGGTGTTGTGGTGCCGATTGGCT
>JBLIGH010000185.1:0-6654 GCA_047636855.1 Pseudorhodobacter sp. | reverse complement strand
CAAGAGCTTTGCTCTCCACTCTTCGCTTGCGGTCGCTGGTACGCACAAACGTAGGCGGTTTCGATACATCTTAGCCACACTGGCCGTAACGGCATCAATGGTCATGTTGGCGGTAGGTTCACAGAAAGACCTAAAGGGCTACATCAAGGTCAACAAATAGCTGGTATCAAACAGATGAGCTGTAGAGGTGCTGCGCGCGCCTGCGCTGGGCTTTCCCCTGTAAAGTTTCGACTGGCTAATGTGGCAGTAACATTAACCCTTAGGTGGAATGCTTCAGAACGGCCCGTAGAGGCTCAATGTGGGCTTTGGGCTTTGGGTGTTGGTGAGAACTACGGGATGCCATCTGCTGCGGCCCTCCGTGGTCCTCGTGTGCTGCTGAGTTGACTGGCCCTTTTGTATTGCTACACTTCTTACGACCTCTTGGAACCTACGCAGGCCAGACTAATGGAACCTATTTTGAGTTTAAGTCATTGATTTTAATTAGCTAGTGTCAAGGTGATGTTAAGGCCGTTCGGGGAACATTTGGCGAACCAAAGGAGGCTTCTATGCTGCGATTCCTAGTTTGCCTAATGTTGATGGCATCCCCAATACAGGCACAAGAGGCGCGTTTTACCGATGACGCTTTGAAGGCGCAAATTCTGAAAGGGCCCGCGCGGTTTGAAAGCTTCGCTGCGGGAATAATTTTGGGCTATGGCAAAGGGCGCGGCGTTGATGCCGAAGGTGTCGAAGCCTATCTGGCGGTAGAGCGCACAAAAATCCGAGTCCGAGAAATGCGAAGCCTCATGTTGGCCGATTTGGATGGCGATGGTCTTGTGCGCCCAGCAGAAATCGCGGTGTTGATGTCGGGTGAAGGTACGCGCGGGCGCGGGCGGTTGTGGCAGCGCTATGTTGCAGCGGACCGCGACGGTGACGGCGATGTCAGTTTTGCCGAGATGCGCGATCAGTCGCAGATTGTGGTGGCCAAAGAGCTTAGTGCGCGCGAAACGGAAGTTGTGCGGTCGCTGATGCTGATGGATCAAGATCAGGATGGCTATGTGACCACGCTTGAATTGCGGGCTTTCTTGCTGGTTTTAGCACCGCAGACATAAGTGCTGCGCTTGACGGGTGGCAGCGCTGATCGTGACAGGCCGGGGCGGGTGCGTATTGCCGCGCTAGGGGCATAGCAAGATATTTGCGCCCAGCTATTCGCAAAGCTTCTTGCGATGCGGGAAATTGGGCCTCGCCCCTCGGCGGCACTTTGCTTATAAGCGTGCAAAGCAAGATAAGCGGAGACCCAAGATGTCGGCAGAGCTTTCCCCGATCGACAAGGCAAAATTCGTCGCAGCCAAGCGCGCGGTGGAATTCGTTGAAAACGGAATGCGGCTTGGGCTTGGTACCGGGTCCACGGCTGCATGGATGGTGCGATGTCTTGCGGAACGGATCCGCGAAGAGGGTTTGCGCGTCACAGGGGTGCCGACATCGTCGCGCACGGCAGAGCTTGCGCGCAGCCTGAACATTCCGATTATGTCGCTGGATGAAGCAAAATGGTTGGATCTGACGATTGACGGGGCAGATGAATTTGACGCGGAACTGAACCTGATTAAGGGGGGCGGGGCTGCTTTATTGCAAGAAAAGATCGTCGCCACAGCCTCTGATCAGATGATCGTGATTACCGATGCGGCCAAAGAAGTGACCCAGCTTGGTGCTTTTCCGCTGCCGGTCGAGGTGATCCCGTTTGGCTGGCAGACAACCAAGGCGCTGATCGAGGAAACGCTGGTCTCGATGGATGTGATGAGCCGCGAATGCAGTTTGCGGATGAATGGCGGGGCCCATCTGGTCACTGATGAAGGCAATTACATCGTCGATCTGCACCTAAAGCGGATCGGCAACCCGCGGCAATTGGCGATGGTTTTGAATCAGATCCCCGGTGTGGTTGAAAATGGACTTTTCATTGATATCTGTGACATCGTGGTGATCGGTCATGGCGATGGTCGTGTCGTCGTGCGTGACATCAATACCGGCACTGTTGAAGATGACCGCGTTGATTTCGCGCCATCCGACAATATCTTTGCCAATCTGGAGGACTAACTTTGAGTTTTGACTTTGATCTTTTCGTCATCGGCGGCGGCTCGGGTGGGGTGCGGGCGGCGCGAATTGCGTCTGGCACGCATGGTGCCAAAGTGGCTTTGGCGGAAGAGTATCGGATGGGCGGCACTTGCGTTATTCGGGGCTGTGTTCCGAAAAAACTGATGGTGTTTGCCTCTGAATATCCCGGAATGGTGGAAGATGCCCGGGCTTATGGCTGGGACACGCAGATCGGCAGTTTCGATTGGACCGCGTTTCGCACCAAGCTTGATGCAGAACTGAACCGGCTAGAGGCGGCCTATCGCGGCGGCTTGTCGGGGGCAAAAGTCACAATCTTTGATCAACGCGCCGTGCTGAAAGATGCCCATTCCGTGCAGTTGGCCGATGGTCAGATCGTCACCGCAAAACATATCTTGATCGCCACAGGTGGCGCACCGTTCGTGCCGGATGTGCCGGGGGCGGAACTTGCGATGACCTCGAATGAGGTGTTCAAGATGGACGCTTTGCCACGCCGGGTTCTGGTCGTAGGCGGGGGCTATATCGCGTCTGAATTTGCGTGCATCCTCAATGGGTTGGGCTGCGAAGTGGCGCAATATTATCGCGGCGAACAGATTTTGCGTGGCTTTGATAACGAGGCGCGCGGCCATGTCGCCGATGCGATGCGCGAAAACGGCGTGGCGATCCATTGCGGCACAGATGTGATGCGTTTGGAAAAGACCGCAGGCGGGATCAAAGCCGTCTCGACCGATGGCCATGACCGCGAATTTGATGCGGTGCTTTATGCGACGGGGCGCAATCCCAATAGCAAAGGCCTTGGCTTGGAGGCGCTGGGCGTAAAGTTTGGGCGCGGCGGGCAGATCTTGGTGGACGACTTTAGCCAGACCGCGGTGCCGTCTGTCTTTGCCGTCGGCGATGTGACGGACCGGATCAACCTGACGCCCGTGGCGATCCGGGAAGGTCATGCCTTTGCCGATACGATCTTTGGTGGCACGCCGCGCAAGGTGGATCACAGCCTTTTTGCCAGCGCGGTCTTTACGCAGCCGGAAATGGGCACGATTGGTCTGTCGGAAGAGGCCGCAAGCCAGATCGAGCCAATCGAAGTTTACGCCGCTGCGTTTCGCCCAATGCAAACCGCTTTTGCAGGTCGCCAGGACCGGGTATTGATGAAACTGATCGTCAGCCAAGCCAGTCGCCGCGTTTTAGGCTGCCATATCGTTGCACCCGGTGCAGGTGAAATGATCCAGCTTGCAGCGATTGCAATTCAAATGGGGGCGACAAAAGAGCAGTTCGACGCCACGATGGCAGTGCATCCGACGATGGCCGAGGAATTGGTGACGATGCGTGCGCCGACACGGCGAAGCGAATAGCAAAAGAATGCACAGCCCCAGACGGGGTTACTGCTTGATTTTCGGCTGGAAAACACCAGTTAAAAAGAAATGAACTTGGAAGGGTACTACATGGCTGGAAGCGGAGGCCCATGGGGCGGCGGCGGGGGCGGTAATAAAGGTGACGATGACAACCGAGGGAATGACGAACGCCCGAATGGCGGGCGTCGCCCAGGTGGTGATGGTCCGCAATTGCCCGAGATCGAAGAGATCATGAAAAAGGGCCAAGAACAGTTGCGCGTGTTGATGGGCGGCCGAGGTCGCGGCAATGGCGGCGGCAATGGTGGCGGTTCCGGCGGCGGAATGGGGCCAGCGTTTTCCAAGCAAGGCATTGCTTTGGGCGTTTTGATCGCAGTAGGGCTTTGGTCTTATTCGTCTTTTTACACCGTTAAGCCCGAGGAACGCTCGGTCGAACTGTTTTTGGGCGAGTTTAGCACAGTTGGCAATCCGGGCCTCAACTTTGCGCCTTGGCCCTTTGTGACGGCGGAAATCGTTCAGGTGACGGGCGAGCGGCAAACCGACATTGGCACGGGCCGCGGTGGTAGCTTGGACAGTGGTTTGATGCTGACGCGTGACCAAAACATCGTGGACATCGAATTCCAGATCGTTTGGAATGTTTCTGACCCGGCCAACTATCTGTTCAATCTGGGCGACCCGGCGGATACGCTGCGGGCTGTGTCCGAGTCCGCGATGCGCGACATCATCGCGCGTTCGGAACTGGCACCCGTGTTGAACCGTGACCGTGGTTTGATCGCCAATGACCTGAAAGCCGCTGTTCAAGGCACGCTCGACAGCTATGCGGCGGGCATCAATGTGGTGCGGGTCAACTTCGACAAGTCCGACCCACCACGCGAAGTGATCGACAGTTTCCGCGAAGTGCAAGCTGCACAGCAACAGCGCGACCGATTGGAAAAAGAGGCAGATGCCTATGCCAACCGGGTTACCGCTGCGGCACGTGGTGAATCGGCACGCTTGACCGAAGAGGCCGAAGGCTACCGTGCCAGCGTCGTGAATGATGCGCAGGGTGAGGCGAGCCGCTTCTTGTCGGTGTACAACGAATATATCAAAGCGCCGGAAGTGACCCGCCGCCGGATGTACCTAGAGACGATGGAAACAGTGCTGGGTGGTATGAATAAGGTGATCTTGGATGGGGTTTCAGGGAGTGAAGCCGGCGGGCAGGGCGTTGTGCCTTATCTGCCGTTAAACGCGCTGACGCCAAGCCGACCAGCTGCGACAGAGGGAACAAACTGATGAATAAAACAGCTATGATCCTTCCCGGCCTCGCCGTTCTTGCCGCACTTTTGCTGTCATCGGTCTATATTGTTGATGAGCGTGAAAAGGCTCTGGTCTTGCAATTCGGTCAGGTGAAAGCCGTGAAAGAAGAGCCGGGCCTGGGCTTTAAAGTCCCGCTTATTCAAGAAGTCGTGCGCTATGACGGCCGGATGCTGGGGCTTTTGACCCAACCGCTGGAAGTCACGCCTTTGGATGATCGCCGTTTGGTGGTCGATGCCTTTGCGCGCTGGCGCATCGTTGATCTGGTGAATTTCCGCGAATCCGTCGGGACTG
Source organism: Pseudorhodobacter sp. (assembly GCA_047636855.1). Lineage (GTDB taxonomy): Bacteria > Pseudomonadota > Alphaproteobacteria > Rhodobacterales > Rhodobacteraceae > Pseudorhodobacter. The sequence continues at coordinate 1,639 of JBLIGH010000185.1, read as the reverse complement.
AAGGCGTGCGCGCTGCTCAGGTTCGGATAGAGCGTATCTTGAACGCTGCAATCCGCGAAGTGTTGGGCTCGGTCCCATCGCAGCGGGTTTTGTCGGAAGATCGGACCAGCCTGATGAACCTGATCCGCGACTTGGCACGGCGTGAAGCGCTGAGCCTTGGCGTCGAAGTGGTGGATGTGCGTCTGACGCGGACCGATTTGCCCGAGCAAAACCTCGCAGCGACCTTTGCGCGGATGCGGGCAGAACGGGAACGCGAAGCCGCCGACGAGATTGCACGTGGTAACGAGGCCGCACAGCGGGTTCGGGCCAGTTCGGACCGCACAGTGGTCGAACTGACCTCGCAAGCGCGTAAGGAAGCGGAAGTGATTCGCGGTGAAGCAGATGCCGAACGGATCGTGATTTACGCCGAAGCTTTCGGTCGCGATCCGGAGTTCTTCGCCTTCACCCGGTCGATGACCAGCTATCAGCGCGCGCTCAAAGGTGAAAACTCTTCGATCGTGATGCGCCCGGATAGCGAATTCTTCGATTATCTGCGCAGCGACAAAGCCCCGGTGAACTAAAAAACGCCGCGATAAAAATGATGAAAAGCCCCTGTTTCCCTTTGGATACCGGGGCTTTTTTCTGGGCGTGCCTGTGATGGGCGGATTTATGTTAAATCCCGTTGCATCGTTTTTTTCATTCCTTTTCCTTGGCAAACGCCCATGTCAGAATGACAAATGCGTTCACTTCCTGTTGAGCGTGTACGACTGGGTTTGTAATGCGCCAAAGAAGGCCTAGATTAGAAGCAGCTTAGGATTGGCCAACGGTGCTGGTAGCTTTGATCCGGCGCCCAAGCTGCGAGACGAAAAGGAGTTTCGAGTGCAGTCAACGAGATTTGTTCCCGCCCACAGGGCGGATCTAGCAACCCAAGTGGCGGATCCATCCGCTCAGCACGGGTTCGCCCGTGGCTTGACCGCTTTGGTTTTGGGCCTCGCGCTTGCTTTGAGCGTCGCCGCTCAATCTAATGCGCGCGGCGCACCCGAGAGTTTTGCCGATCTGGCCGAAAGCTTCAGCCCGTCGGTGGTGAACATCACCACTTCGACGACCGTTGCGGCCTCGACCGAAAGCGCGCCGCAAGTGCCGGAAGGCTCGCCTTTCGAGGATTTCTTCAAGGATTTCCTAGACCGCAATGGCGGCGGTGATGCGCGGCCACGCAGGTCGGAAGCCCTTGGATCGGGCTTCGTCATTTCGGAAGATGGCTATATCGTCACCAATAACCACGTGATCGACAAAGCGGATGAAATTGAGATCGAGTTCTTTTCGGGCAAGCGTCTGACCGCCAAACTGATCGGCACCGACCCGAAAACCGATATCGCATTGCTGAAGGTCGAAAGCGACACGCCGCTGCCTTTCGTGCCATTCGGCAATTCGGACCTGATGCGCGTTGGCGATTGGGTCATCGCGATGGGCAACCCGTTGGGGCAGGGCTTTTCTGTTTCGGCAGGGATCATCTCGGCTCAGGGGCGCGCATTGTCCGGCACTTATGATGATTATTTGCAAACCGATGCGGCGATCAACCGCGGTAACTCGGGCGGGCCGCTGTTTAACATGGATGGGCAGGTCATTGGTGTAAACACCGCGATTTTGTCACCCACAGGTG
>JBLIGH010000184.1:0-6659 GCA_047636855.1 Pseudorhodobacter sp. | reverse complement strand
TCGCAGGCGTGCGGGCATGGGCGATGAGTTTTGGCAATATCGCCCCGCGCATGCTGGCGATAGTGCAAGCATGGTCGATTGGCGACGATCTGCCAAATCCGACGCGCATTTCGTGCGCGAACGCGAATGGCAAGCGGCGCAAACCGTGATGCTTTGGGTCGATCCGGCACGCTCGATGCAGTTTTCAGGCGAGAAAGATCGGGCCAACAAGGCCGATCGGGCGCAGCTGTTGGCGCTGGCACTGTCGGTGCTTTTGTTGCGGGGCGGCGAGCGTGTGGGCCTGTCGGGCGATGCCGCACGGCCCCGTTCGGGGCGCGCTCAACTTTTGCATTTGATGCAAGGGCTGGCGGGCGCACAGGGCGGCGATTACGGCGCGCCAGAGGTGGCAGGCTTGGTCTCGCACGGCCGGGCTGTGTTTATCTCCGATTTTCTGGGCGACCCGGAAGAGGTCGAAACTGCCCTTGGCATTGCCTCGGATAGCGGCGTCAAAGGGGTTTTGGTGCAGGTTTTGGATCCGGCGGAAGAAGAGTTTCCCTTTGATGGCCGCACGATCTTCGAATCCATGGGCGGGAGTTTGCGCCACGAGACCTTGCGGGCAGGCGATTTGCGCGCACGCTATTTAACGCGCTTGACCGAGCGTAAGGCGCGGTTAGGGATGCTCGCGCGGGCCTCGGGTTGGCATTACCTTTGCCATCATACCGGGCAATCGGCGCAATCGGCGCTGCTTTGGCTGTTCGCGGCTTTGGAACGGGGGCGCTGATGTGGGTGCTTGGCTCTGTTGGATTTACCGCGCCGCTGTTGCTGCTGGGCCTGATCGCCTTGCCGATTTTGTGGCTTTTGCTGCGCGCAGTGCCACCTGCGCCAATCCGCCGCCGCTTTCCCGGTGTGGCGCTGCTTTTGGGCCTGACAGATGATGAGGTCGAGACCGATAAAACCCCGTGGTGGTTGCTGTTGCTGCGCATGGCGGCTTTGGCGGCAGCGATCATCGGTTTTGCCGGCCCGGTGTTGAATCCGCAACAAGGTGATACCGCGACCGGCCCGCTTTTGGTGCTGCTGGATGGGTCTTGGGCCGATGCCCGCGACTGGCCGCGCCGGATGGACAGGGCGGCGGCGCTGATCGATGAGGTTGGGCGCGAAGGGCGAACCGTGGCTGTGGTCCGTCTGACAGACAAACCCTCTGAGGTGGCCTTTCAGGCGGCAAATGCCTGGGCGCAGCGTTTGGGCGGCATTGCCCCGCAGCCTTGGGCACCGGATTTATCGGGCTGGGCCGGGTCATTGCCGGAAGGCGGATTTTCCAGCTTTTGGCTTTCGGATGGGGTCGCGCATCCTGGCCGCGAGGCTTTGCTGACTGCGCTACAGGCGCGCGGTGCGGTGACGGTGTTTGAAAGCCCGCGCCCGGTAACAGTGCTGCGGCCCGCGCGGTTTGAAGACGGTGTGGTCAAGCTGTCTGCCTCGCGCTTTCCGGCAACGGATGCCGCGACCCTTGAGGTGTCAGCGCGCGGCTTGGACCCGTCTGGGATAGAACGCGAGCTTGCACGTTTGCCACTGGAATTTGACGCAGGGGCGGGCGATGCAGAGGCGTCGCTTTCCTTGCCACCCGAACTGCGCAACCGCATTTCGCGGTTTGAGCTGGCGGGTTTGCGGTCAGCGGCGGCGGTCAGCCTGACCGATGACAGCCTTAAACGCCGTAAAGTCGCGTTGATTTCCAACTCTGGCGCGGCAGAGGGGCTGCAATTGTTGTCGCCCGTGCATTACCTGCAACAAGCGTTGGAACCGGTTGCCGAATTGATTGATGGCAGCCTGTCGGATGTGGTGCTGGCCAGCCCGGATGTGATCGTATTGGCCGATGTCGCTACCCTGTCGCCGGACGAGGCCGATGCGGTCTGGAACTGGCTGGACAAGGGCGGTCTGTTGCTGCGGTTCGCCGGGCCAAGGCTGGCCGCGTCAGATGTCAGCCGCGCTTCGGAAGACGCGCTGATGCCGGTTCGGTTGCGCGAAGGTGGCCGCAATGTTGGCGGCGCCATGAGCTGGGGCGAGCCAAAATCGCTAGCACCCTTCCGCGACGGCTCGCCTTTCTTTGGCCTTGAGGTTCCTGCGGATGTGGCTGTTTCGGCGCAGGTTTTAGCGCAGCCCGACCCGTTTTTGTCTGAACGCACGATTGCCGCATTGGCCGATGGCACGCCATTGGTGACGCGCAAGGCGGTGGGTCAGGGTCAAGTTGTGCTGTTCCATGTCACCGCCAATGCCGAATGGTCCAGCTTGCCGCTGTCGGGTCTGTTCGTGCAAATGCTTGAACGCCTTGCGGTTTCAACGCGGGCCAGTGCGCCCGATACGGCTGATCTTGAAGGTCAGATTTGGGTGCCGCAGGTGCTGCTGGATGGATTTGGCGCGATCAATGATGCGGGTGATCATCCCGGTGTCGAGGGTGCCGATCTGGCGCTGGCTTTGACGATGGGGCCGAATGCCGTTTTGCCGCCCGGGCTATATGCGGGCGAAGATCGCAGGCTGGCGCTGAATGTGATCGGGCCAGAAACGGCGCTGTCCCCGGCCACTTGGCCCGCAGCGATCACGGTTGAGGGGTTAGAGGTTATGGTAGAGCAAGCTTTGAAAGGTGCCGCCCTTGCCTTGGCGTTGGCATTGTTGCTGGTCGATGTGCTGGCGGCATTGCTGGTTTCGGGTCGCTTGACGCGGGCGGCCGGGCGCAGTGCAGCGCTGGTCTTGGCGGGCCTGCTGTTGCTGGCACCGGGCCATGCTCGCGCGCAAGACGCACTGCCTGATGATCTGCGCGCGATCGAGGCGACCTCGGCGGTGCGGTTGGGCTATGTGCTGACGGGCGACAGCAAAATCGACGATATATCGGAGGCTGGGTTGCGCGGCCTTGGGATAAGGCTGTTCGAGCGTACAACAATCGAACCTTTAGACCCGATTGCTGTGGACATCGAAAGCGACGAGCTGGCGTTTTTTCCGTTTTTGTACTGGCCGGTGACGGTGGATCAGCCCGCGCCTTCGGGTGCGGCCTATGCCGCATTGAACCGCTATCTGCGCACCGGTGGTATGATCTTGTTTGACACGCGTGACGGCGATATCGCAGGGGCCAGCACCACCGCCGAAGCCCGCCGTTTGCAGCTTTTGGCCGCGCCGTTGGACATCCCGCCCTTGGAAGTGATCCCCGAAGACCATGTGTTGACGCGCAGCTTTTACCTTTTGCAAGACTTCCCGGGCCGTTATGCCTCGCGTGCGGTTTGGGTTGAAGCGGCCCCGCCCGATGCTGAACGCGCCGAGGGAATGCCGTTTCGCAACCTCAATGACGGGGTGACGCCGGTGGTGATCGGCGGCAATGACTGGGCGGCGGCTTGGGCGCTAGATGCGCGCGGCGCGCCGGTGTTCCCGGTCGGGCGCGGCTATGCGGGCGAGCGACAGCGCGAAATCGCGACACGTTTCGGGATCAATCTGATCATGCATGTGCTGACGGGCAATTATAAATCCGATCAGGTGCATGTGCCTGCTTTGTTGGAAAGGCTGGGGCAATGACCGGAACTTTGATCCTTGATCCGCTGATCCCGCTGGTTGCGCTATATGCCTTGGTCGCGGCTGCGGTGTTGATTGTGGGCTACGGGCTGCGCCGGGGTCTGGTTGGCTGGGGCCTGCGCGGGCTTGCGGCTGTGGCGCTTTTGGCGGCCTTGGCCAATCCGTCGTTGCAACAAGAAGACCGCGCGCCCTTGTCAGATATCGTGATCGCCGTGGTGGACGAAAGCGCCAGCCAACGCATTCGCACCCGCCCTTATCAATCCGCCGCAGCCTTGGCGCGGGTCGAGGCCGAGGTCGCCGCTTTGGACAATACCGAATTGCGCGTGGTTCGGCTTGGCGACGGTGACGGCGACGCGGGAACTCAATTGATGTCTGCGCTGTCCGAGGCTTTGGCGGAAGAACCGCGTGCCCGTGTTGCGGGTGCAATACTGATCACCGATGGCCAAGCGCATGATATGGGCCTTGCGCCAGATCTGCCCGCGCCGTTGCATGTGCTGCTGACGGGCGAGGCGCAAGACTGGGACCGCCGGCTTGTGATCAAAAACGCCCCGGCTTTTGCCATTCTGGGGGAAGAGGTCACCTTGACCCTGCGCATCGACGACCAAGGCGCTGTGCCGCAAGACCTTGCCGGCTCGGCACTGCTTTCTATCGCGATTGATGGCCAAGACCCGCAAAGCTACCGCGTTCCCGTGGGCGAAGATCTGGAACTACCGGTGACGCTGCCGCATGGCGGGATGAATGTGCTGCAATTTCAGGTCGAATTGGCCGAGGGCGAGTTGACGGACCGCAACAATGCCGCCGTGGTGCAGATTAACGGCGTGCGCGACAGGCTGCGGGTTTTGCTGGTCTCGGGCGAGCCACATGCCGGCGAGCGGGTCTGGCGCAACTTGCTGAAATCGGACCCTTCGGTGGATTTGGTGCATTTCACGATTTTGCGCCCGCCGGAAAAGCAAGATGGGATTCCGGTGTCAGAGCTTTCGCTGATCGCCTTCCCGACCCGCGAGCTTTTCGTCGAAAAGATCGATGAATTCGATTTGATCATTTTTGACCGCTACCGTCTGCGCGGCATCCTGCCTCAATCCTATCTTCACAACGTCCGGGATTATGTGCGGCGAGGCGGCACAGTGCTGGTCGCCGCCGGGCCGGAATTTGGATCTGCAGACAGTCTTTGGCGCTCGTCGCTTGCCGAAATTATGCCGGTTGAGGCGACAAGCCGGGTTTACGAGGAAGGGTTTCGCCCCGTGCTGACCGATCTGGGCAAACGCCACCCGGTGACAGAAGGTCTGGACAAGCTTGCCCCCGAGGGCGGCTGGGGTCGTTGGTTTCGCCATGTGGGCATTCGCCAGACCGGTGGGCAGGCAGTGATGTCGGGTGTTGATGATCAACCTTTGCTGGTGCTGGACCGCGTTGGCGAAGGTCGGATCGCGGTGCTGGCCTCGGACCATATGTGGCTGTGGGGGCGTGGTTATGAAGGCGGCGGCCCGCAATTGGAGCTGTTGCGCCGCCTAGCGCACTGGATGATGAAAGAACCGGATCTGGAGGAAGAGGCGCTGGTTGCCTCTGCCGAAGGGCAACGCCTGACGGTCTCGCGCCGCACGATTGACGAGGCCGCGCCGGGGCCGGTGACACTCACTGGGCCAGATGGCACGCAAACCGAACTGTCCTTGGCAGAAATCGCGCCGGGGCGCTATTCGGCGCAATGGGACGCGCCTGAAATGGGGCTTTATAAGCTGGTGCAAGGCGATCTGACGACCGTTATGGCGCTTGGCCCCTCGGCACCGCGTGAATTTGAGGAAACCATCGCAAGCGCGGATAAGCTGGCACCATTGCTCACGCCGCTGCGGGGTGGCATCTTGCGGCTGCAAGACGGCAACCCCGATATTCGGTCCGTGGGTGCAGGCCGGGTCGCGGCAGGGCGTGGTTGGATCGGGATCACGCCGCGCGGTGCCTATGTGACGCAAGATATTCGCGTGGGGGCTTTGCTGCCGGGGTGGCTGTGGTTGCTGTTTGCAGCAGGCCTGACCGTTGCGGCATGGCTACTTGAAGGCCGACGCGGCAGTCGCGCGAAATTGTCCGAGGCCGCATCTTAATCAAAGATGCGGTACCGGTTTTCAGGTCGTTATCCGGTTTTCAGGTTTTTATCCGGTTTTCAGGTTATTATCCGGGAAGGTCGATCCGATACCGCGCAGCACCCCAACCATCGACCAGACACCGCGCCCGGACAAAAACGTGATCCACGCCCGCGGGAATTGTGACCCCCGACAAGGACCGCGTGAAGGGTTGTTCGGTTTCATGGGGATGCACCAGAACGCGCAAACCCAAGCTTGCGCCATCCGGGGTCAAGACCTCCCACCCATCGGCGTAATGGTCCCAACCGGTGTCGGGGTGGCGCAGCGTGAGGTCAAAGCGCCACGTACTGCCAGCCTTAACGGCTTTGGCAGCCTCAATTTTCGGTTCATCAGCTAGGGCGGGGCCAACCATAGCCAGCAAAAGGGGAATGATACATTTCATTCGTCCAAATTGGCAGAAACCGTGCTAAAAGCAAAATCAAATCGTTGTGGGCGAGGTCGTTTGCAAGATTGCCAAGCGCGAGGCGCTGGCGAATTCGCGGCGCACGAGCACGGCGACGGTGAACACAGTCGCGGCGATCAGCGCCTCTGGGCCAAACAACCACCCCAAAGCGCCCAACGCGAAATAGACCGCGCGCAGGGCTTTGTTGAAGCTGCGGGCTGCCGTGATGTTGATTTCGGCGGCGCGTGCGGCGCGGGGGTAGGCTTCGGGGTGGGCACGCTCGTTCGGGACTGCGGCCATCATGATGGCGCAATATCCAAAAAGCCTGTGCGCCCAGATGAATTTCAACAAAGCGCTGGCCACGAATATCAAAATAACGATCAGCTTGATTTCCAGCTCGGCCCCTTCGGGCTCGAACGTCAGATCGGTGGCGACAGAGGTAAGGCGCTCGTGGTTGCCGATCACTGCAATTCCGCCGCCAAGGGTGATCATGCAGGCCGAAGCAAAAAAGGCCGTCCCTTGCCGTAGCCCCTCGATGACATTGGCATCAAAGATCCGAGGCTCTCGGGTTACAAACTGACGCATCCATTCGCGGCGATATTCGGCCATTAAATACGAAA
>JBLIGH010000183.1:0-6684 GCA_047636855.1 Pseudorhodobacter sp. | reverse complement strand
CTGATCCTTACCGCATCCTGCCTGTGCTGCTGGGGCAATATCTTACGCCAAATGGTCGATGGCTTTGGCCGCGATCCTGCACATGACCCCCACGCTTCATCTGAATGTGGCCTGCGCGGCAGGTGTGGCAGACCCAAACCCGCTAACGCAAAACACCGCCCCGAAGGGCGGCGCTTTTTAGGCGTGCAACGGGTTGGATTAGAAACCCAGGCCTGCGTATTTGTTTTTGAACTTCGAAACGCGGCCGCCGGTGTCCATCAACTTGGCGTTGCCGCCAGTCCAGGCCGGGTGTGCCAGCGGGTCGATTTCCAGCGCCATTTGGTCGCCTTCTTTGCCCCAGGTGGTGCGGGTTTGAAACACAGTACCGTCCGTCATTTTGACGTTGATCGTGTGGTAACCAGGGTGGATTCCGTCTCTCATGGTTCCGCTCCTTATTCGCTTGCGACGCTGAGGGGTTTATAGTTGGTGTCTTCGACGATACGCGCCGATTTACCACGAAGGCCACGCAGATAATACAGCTTGGCGCGACGAACGCGGCCACGGCGTACAACTTCGATGCTGTCGATATTGGTCGAATAAAGCGGGAAAACACGTTCCACACCTTCGCCGAACGAGATCTTACGAACGGTGAAAGCAGCGGCGATGGTCGAGCCACCTTTGCGCGCAATGCAAACGCCTTCGTAGTTCTGCACGCGCGAACGGGTGCCCTCGGTCACTTTGTAACCGACTTTGATGGTGTCACCGGCTTTAAAATCCGGAATAATCTTGCCGAGAGCGGCAATTTGTTCCGCCTCGATCTGTGCGATAATGTTCATCGCGTGTCCTTTCTTTTGCTCACGGTTGGCCCGCGAAGTTAATGCCGCCTCATTGCTCTTGGTCTTCATTCGGGTCCCTACCATGCGTTGCACAGTAAGCCCGCCAGAGATCAGGCCTGCGTTCCTTTGTCAGCCTTTCGGCCATTGCCCGACGCCAGGTGGCGATGTTCCCGTGATGGCCGGATTGAAGCACTTCCGGTATCTCGAGGCCGTTCCAGTCGGCGGGTTTCGTAAACTGTGGAAACTCCAAAAGTCCATCCGAAAAGCTTTCTTCTTCGGTGGACGTTTGATTCCCAAGCACGCGCGGTATAAGTCGGACTGTTGCGTCAAGCAAGGCCTGCGCTGCAATCTCGCCCCCCGTCAGGACAAAATCACCCAAAGAAACCTCTTCGATGCGGTAATGATGCAAAACACGCTCGTCTACGCCTTCAAAACGACCGCAAAGCAAGGTGATTCCCTGCGCCTGACTGAACCGCCGCGCCATCGCCTGATCGAAAGGTTTGCCGCGCGGCGACAGGTAAATCACCGGCCAGACGCTGCGATCTTGCGGGGTGCCAATCGCCGCTTGATCCAGTGCCGCACCGACCACATCAGCCCGCAACACCATGCCAGCCCCACCGCCCGCTGGCGTGTCATCGACATTGCGGTGCTTGCTGATGCCAAAGCCGCGCAGGTCCAACGTCTCTAGCGCCCAAAGCCCGAAATCCAGCGCTTTGCCCGTCAGCGACAGGCCCAAAACCCCCGGAAACGCCTCGGGGAACAGCGTGATGATCTTGGCGCGCCACGCGCCTGCAACCGTGACATCGGCCATCAGGTCACGCGGCTTGGCACTGGCCGAAATTTTCAACCGACCATGGGATTTGGGTTTGGATTCGAGACTATCGTTCATGCCGTGCTTCTTAGCTGGGAACCTGCGTGCCGAAAAGGCCTGTCAGCTTTACGTCTGTTCGCGCAGGCCTTCGATGCCAGCAATCAAATCGGCAAGCTCTGATTGCGCCACCGGTAGCTTGGCCTGAAGATCGGCCCAAAAGGCGGACGCTGGTAACTCGTCCAGAAGGTCGGCATCCATTTGCAATTCCTGCGTCAGGCGTGATGCCGCGCGCGCGATGATTGCCCCCTCGCCATGCAGGGCCGTCATGGCCAAAAGCACCATATCGGGCAGGCCAGTCCGCTCTAGGGCCGCGCCGTCAGAGGCCATCAGCATCAACGCGCGCTTGCCCGATTGCGCGGCGGCCCCCAACTGCGCCCGTTCCAGCAAAATCTCGAATGTCAGCCCTTCGTCGACATGATCGCGAAGCGCTTGCAAATGCGTTTGCAGCTCGGCCTCTGGCACGTCATCGGCAAGCCCATTCAAAGGGTTCAGCATTGCCTCTGCATGAGCTTTAATTTCGGCCGGTGTTTGCTGGTCACCTTCAATCTGCGCCAAGGCCTCATCCAGTATCTGATCGGTTTCGCGCATCTTCCAAGGGTCCCAAATCAAGCGCGCCAAAGGGATCGACAGGAACGACAAGATGATCGGCATCATGCTTGGCACAGGTGGCATTGACCCCAAGACCCCGCCAATACCGCGCCCAATCCCAAAGCAAACCACCACCAGAAGCAACTGCACTGCAGCACGGGCCCCAAGGGCCACCCAAGCATCGGGGCGCTTCCAATCTTGCAGCGTTTGTGGAAATTCATAAGGACGCAGGATGACCAGCCACAGCATGAAAATACAGGCAAAGACCGGAACCACCGCCCAGCCAAACCCAGCAAGCCCCGCAAGCAGCGGCCCGAAATACAAAAGTGCTGTAGCACCCATCAGCGCGCGCGCCCGATTTTGCATGATGTTATCCTGTTCGTACCAGAGCCTAGATTGCCCCAAGCTGTTGGGTTTAGTCCAGCCCTTCGGGCAAATCGACGACAATTCTGCGGGTGGCAAGGTCAACTGTCGGAACGGCGGCAAGCGTGAAGGGCAGCAACATCGTTTCTTTCAGCTCTGGGCCGGTGATCTCTATCAGATCGCCGGCACCGTGATTGTGGACTGCCGCCACCTTGCCCAAAACCACACCGCCGGTATCACGAACTTCCATTCCAACCAGATCGGCATAGTAAAATTCATCATCCGGAAGCGTCGGAAACTTATCGCGCGAGACATAAAGCGTGGTGCCGCGCAAAGCGTCAGCCTCTTCCTTGGTCGTGATGCCCGTCAGACGCGCCCCAAGTCCACCCGCCACAGGGCGCGTCAGCTTGACGTTGAAACTGCGGCTGCCATCTTCGGTAAACAGCGGGCCATAATCGGCAATCGCCGTCGGTTCCGAACAAAAGCTTTTCAGCCGGACTTCGCCTTGCACGCCGAAAGAGCCGGCAATAGCGCCGACACAAAGCTGATTGGTAGGGTCTGGTTTGGTCATCTAGCGGCGCTCCAGCATCAGGGTGGGGATGCGATCTTCCCAGCCGGCGGTTTCGAGTTCGGGGGTATCTGTCTGAGTTTCTGGCCAGCCGACACAAAGATAGCCTACCAGCCGCCAGCCTTGCGGCACATCCAGATCTTTGGCAAGGCGGTCCGGGTCCAAAATAGAGACCCAGCCAACGCCCAGCCCTTCGGCCCGTGCCGCCAACCAAAACAACGCGATGGCCCCCACCACGGAATAGGCCCGCATCTCGGGCATAGAGCCCGCGCCCAAGCCCGAGCCTTTGGCGGTTTCTTCGTCACAAAACACCGCAAGCTGCACAGGTGCCTCGCGCATGCCCGAAAGTTTTAGTCCAGCATAAAGTGCAGCTTTTTCATCGGTATAGCTTGCCAAAGCTTCAGCATTCGCAGTTTCAAAATTGGCTAGAACTGCGGCGCGTGAGGCAGGTGTCTCGACGCTAATGACGCGCCAAGGTTCTGAAAGGCCAACAGAAGGTGCAAGGGCAAACGCAGAAAGGCAACGGTCCAGAACCGCTGCCTCTACTGCGTCGGTGCGAAAGCGGCGCACATCGCGCCGCCACCGCATCAGGTCGCGCAACTCGGCCCTAAAGCCTTCGTCATATTGGCCTTGCACCGGTTTGCGCCTTTTACTCGGCGTCAGCCACAGCTTCTACAGGGGCCGCTTCGACAACAGGTGCTGCGGAACGAGCGGCTTTCTTGGCGGTCAGTTCTGTCATACGCTTGCCGGGAATGGCTGCTTTAGGATTGTTGCGCACTTGCTTTTCACGCAGGCCAGCAGCTTCCAGAAAACGAGCAACACGGTCGGTCGGCTGCGCGCCTTGGCCCAACCAGTACTGAACGCGCTCCAGATCCATTTTCACACGATCTTCGGAATCTTTGGCCAGAAGCGGGTTATAAGTGCCCAGCTTTTCCAAAAAGCGGCCGTCGCGCGGCATACGGCTGTCAGTTGCAACGATCGAATAGTGAGGGCGCTTTTTAGAGCCACCACGGGCCAGACGGATTTTCATAGACATAGTGTAGTCTCCTAAGTTTGGGTAAAACCGGTATCTTCCGATTATTTCTGTAGATTTTCGTGATGCCTGATGACTTCTGATATAATGAAGGTCAGGAATTTCTTGGCAAATTCAGGGTCCAGATCGGCTTCTTTCGACAGCCATTCCAACCGCTCGATCTGCCGTTTTTCGCGGTCGGGGTCGGAAGGCGGCAGGTCGTGCTCTGCCTTTAACTTGCCCACCGATTGGGTCTGCTTGAACCGTTCCGCAAGCGTATAGACAAGGATCGCATCCAGCCGGTCAATGCTGTCGCGATGCTCGCGCAGCAGCGCTTGGGCGCGCACGGTATCGGTGGTCATTCGGGCCTCCGTTCGGTTGAAAGGGGGGTACGGTGTGCATGCCCTAAGCCATCGCCACGGGTGTTTGCAGGCAGCGGGTGACGGAAGACAAGGCAGGCCTTGCCGTTTGGCGTCAGTGCCGCCGCATCTGCAAAGGCACCAAGGCGTTTGGCCAAAGCGATCGAGCGTGCATTTTCAGGCGCGATATAGCTGACGGCGGTTTCCCAGCCCAGAACGTCAAAAGCATAAGCGCGCGCGGCACAAGCGGCCTCAAAGGCAAAGCCCTTGCCTTCGGCAGCGGTGGACCAGAGCGTCCAACCCAGTTCCCGCTCCGGCCAGTCAATCTGATGATGCGGGCCAGTCATGCCCAGCGCCGTGTCAGAGCCTTTTTCACAAAAGACGAAATTGCCAAAACCACGCAACACCCATAGGCCGATCATATGGCCAAAGGCGCGCCAAGCTTTCGGCTCGTCCAGCGGACCGCCCGCATATTGCGACCGATCTGATGCCATAAAGTCACGCCAAAATGGCCAGTCGGACGCCTGCGGCGCGCGCAAGATCAGCCGTTCTGTTTCCAAAACGGGCGGTCCGATCAATTCTGAGCGTGCAGCTTGGATCATTTCTTTTTCATCAACCCTGACAGACCCGAAGGCAGGCCCATGCCGCCGCTCATACCGGGGAAGCCACCGCGACCGCCCATACCACCAAGACCTTGTTTCATACCTTTGGCAGCTTCGGCCATTTGTTCGGGCGTCATTTTCGACGGATCAGGCATGCCGCCTTTGCCGATCATCTGCTTGATGGCTTGCTTCATAGCGCCACCTTTGCCCATCTTCTTCATCATATCAGCCATCTGCTTATGCTGCTTCAGCAGACGGTTCAGCTCTTGCACCTCAAGCCCTGCACCTTTGGCAACGCGCTTTTTGCGGCTTGCGGCCAGCAGGTCGGGATTAGCGCGCTCTTTCTTGGTCATCGAGTTGATCAGCGCGACCTGACGGCGCAGCATTCTGTCGTCAAAACCAGCGGCCTCGGCCTGTTTGGCCATTTTGCCCATGCCCGGCATCATGCCCATCAGGCCCTGCATGCCGCCCATCTTCATCATCTGTTCAAGCTGGCCGCGCAGATCGTTCATGTTGAACAGACCCTTGGCAAAGCGCCGCGCCATGCGTTCGGCGTGTTCCGCCTCGAAGGTTTCTTGCGCCCGCTCAACCAAGGCCACGATATCGCCCATGCCAAGGATACGGCCGGCAACGCGCTCTGGCTCGAAAGTCTCCAGCGCGTCCATCTTTTCGCCCATGCCGACGAACCGAATTGGCTTGCCGGTAACCGCGCGCATCGACAGGGCCGCACCACCGCGACCATCGCCGTCCATCCGGGTCAGAACGACACCCGAGATCCCGACTTTGCCGTCAAATTCCGTGGCAACATTCACGGCGTCTTGTCCGGTCAGACCATCGACCACCAGCAAGGTTTCGCGCGGCTGTGCGATATCGCGGACCGATTGCACCTCGTCCATCAAAACCTGATCGATGTGCAGACGGCCAGCGGTATCAAGGAACAGCACGTCATAGCCGCCCATTGCGGCCTGGGTCTTGGCGCGCTTGGCGATTTGCACCGCTGTTTCGCCTTTGACGATCGGCAGCGTGTCCACACCAATCTGGGTCCCAAGGATCGCCAACTGCTCCATCGCCGCAGGGCGGTTGGTGTCCAGCGAGGCCATAAGCACCCGCTTGCCTTGCTTGTCTTTCAAGCGCTTGGCCAGTTTCGCAGTGGTCGTGGTTTTACCCGAGCCTTGCAGACCGACCATCAAGATCGTCGCCGGCGGGTTGTCTATTTTCAGCGCCTCAGGCTCGTCTTCGCCTGCCAGCACTTTGATCAGCTCGTCATGCACGATCTTGACGACCTGCTGACCCGGCGTCACCGATTTGGTGACCTGCTGACCTGCGGCCTTAACCTGAACGGCTTTGACAAAATCACGCGCAACGACCAACGAGACATCAGCCTCTAGCAGGGCGACGCGGACTTCGCGCAATGCGGTCGCGACATCATCATCCGAAAGCGCACCCTGCTTGGTCAGACGGTCAAAAACCCCGCCGAGGCGTTCTGATAGATTCTCGAACATAGGC
>JBLIGH010000182.1:0-6716 GCA_047636855.1 Pseudorhodobacter sp. | reverse complement strand
CCTCGCCTTTCCACCGCATTCTTGCCCGCGCTGGGCTTGGATTTGGTCGATGCAACGGCGGATCAGACCATTGCTGCACTGCTGGCACCGGGCCGTCGTCGTGCGTTCTTTATGAATGCTCATTGCTGCAATATCCGGCGCCGTGACCAAAGCTATGCCAAGGCAGTCGCCGCAGCCGATCTGCTGATGCCCGATGGCATCGGGGTAGAGATTGCAGCCAAAATGACAGGCCAAAAGCTGACGGCCAATTTGAATGGAACAGACCTTGTTCCGGCGTTGCTGGCACAGGCTGCGCGTCTGGGGAAATCGGTCTTCTTGTTTGGCGGCACACCCGGCACGGCAGATTCTGCGGCCAGTCATTTGATCCATACGATCCCCAACCTGCGTATCGCGGGAACCCGCGATGGCTTTGACGGTGCCGCAGACACAGGTTCGGTCATTGCCGATATCAATGACAGTGAAGCCGATATTGTGTTGGTTGCCCTTGGGGTGCCAATGCAAGAGATTTGGCTGCACACCAACGCGCACCGCTTGGATGCCCCGCTGACAGTGGCCGTGGGCGCGCTGTTTGATTTCTTGGCTGGCACGGTTGTTCGCGCACCCACACCGGTCCGAAAGGCCCGGCTGGAATGGGCTTGGCGTCTTGCACAAGAGCCACGCCGCTTGGCCAAACGGTATCTGGCAGGCAATGCCGCGTTTCTGGCCCATGCCTTAAAGACGACCATCGGCCTGACCCCAAGGGCCGACATCCAGCATCGTTTTTTGGACATCGCCGTTTCAACAAGTGCTTTGCTGCTGCTATCGCCACTGATTGCGCTGACGGCCATGGCGATCAAATTGGACAGCCGGGGGCCTGTGCTGTTTCGTCAATCCCGTGTTGGGCGCAATGGCAAGACGTTCACCATGTTCAAATTTCGGTCTATGGCGATTGATGCTGAATCGCGTCGGGCCGAGTTGATCAATACATCCGACCGCGAAGGTGTGTGCTTTAAATCCCACTGCGATCCGCGTGTGACGCAGGTTGGGCGTTTTATCCGCCGCTTTTCAATCGACGAGTTGCCGCAAATCTTAAACGTGCTGCGCGGCGAGATGGCCGTCGTTGGCCCGCGCCCCGCGCTGCCTTGCGAAGTTGCCGCCTATCCAAAACGGGCGATGGGTCGTTTGGCGGTGAAACCCGGCATCACGGGGGTGTGGCAAGTTTCTGGCCGCGCAACTATCGGCTTTGATCAGATGGTCGAAATGGACATCGCATATGCTGTCTCTCGCAATCTGTTGTTCGACCTCGTGCTTATCGTCAAAACCTTTGGCGCGGTCGCGTCAGGCCGTGGCGCTTATTGATCCCTCCAATTCCCTCAAAGGACACCAGATTATGACACATATCCGCAAAGCTGTTTTCCCCGTCGCCGGAATGGGCACTCGATTTCTGCCGGCGACCAAATCGATCCCAAAAGAAATGTTGCCGTTGGTGGACCGTCCCTTAATCCAATACGCGGTGGATGAAGCGCGCGCCGCCGGGATAGAAGAGTTTATTTTCGTCACCGCAGCCGGAAAGGGCGCATTGGAAGATTATTTTGACACTGCCGCGGCATTAGAGCAAACGCTGCGCGCAAGCGGTAAGACCGATGCTTTGGCAGCGCTGGAACGCACCCGCATGCCCGAAGGTGCTTTGGCCTTTGTACGCCAGAACAAGCCGCTGGGCCTTGGTCATGCCGTCCGTTTGGCCCAACGATTGGTTGGGAATGAACCCTTTGCCGTTTTGCTGCCCGATGATGTGATCCGTGGCCCACAAGGTGCGCTAAGTCAGATGGTCGCCGCCCATGCCCAGACGCGCGGCCATATGGTTGCAACGATGGAGGTGCCGCGTCCGATGACCTCGTCTTATGGGATTTTGGATGTGGCGCGGGAACAAGGGCGGCTTGCTCATGCGCGCGGGCTGGTTGAAAAGCCAAGGCCGGAGCAGGCACCTTCGACCCAAGCCATCATCGGGCGCTATATTCTGGAACCGTCGATTTTTGGAAAACTGGCCAATCTTGGCCCCGGTGCGGGTGGCGAGTTGCAGCTTACCGATGCAATCAATGCCGATATCGCAACGGTCGGGGTGACAGGTTACCGTTTTGAGGGCGAACGATTTGATTGTGGCTCTATCCAGGGCTTTGTGCAGGCGACGGCGGCCTTTGCATTGGACCGACCCGAGTTGCACGATGCATTCAGCGCGTTCCTAAGCCAGCGAGCGGCCCCTTTGTGCCGGGTGGCCTGAACTCCATAACCCATCCGAATGGATAGGGTGGTATCCGTCTGCCCTGATGGGACCCTATTCAGTTTGATGTAAGGTAGCGGCGAAACAACAAAGGAATTTCTTATGCACCGCGCCCTTTTTCATGCCATCGCGATTTTGGCTTTCGCTGTCACGCCCCTTTGGGCCGAAGATCTTGCCGCCCCTAATGGGGATGTAATCCTGACGGTGACGGGTTTAATCGAAACAACAAACATTGATGCAAGCGCGCAGTTCGATCTGGAGATGCTAGAGGCTTTGGCTGCCACAACCATTGAAACCTCGACCATTTGGACCGATGGCGTGCACAGCTTTCAAGGTGTGTCGCTGGCCGTTCTGAGCGAAAGACTGGGGATCAGCGGAACCAATTTGCGCGCTTTGGCCGTCAATGATTATGCGGTTGAAATCCCCTTGTCTGATGCGGTCGAAAACGGACCGATTATTGCATATAAAATTGACGGCAAGACGATGTCTGTGCGCGATAAGGGTCCGCTGTGGATCATCTACCCTTATGACAGCTCTGCCGACTATCGGACCGAAGTGGTTTATTCCCGCAGCATCTGGCAACTCGACCGCATCGAAGCAGTGAACTAAAAGGTGTTCAGACCAGCGTCTGACTTTGAGGCGCTACTCATTCGTGGAGCCCGCAGATGCAAAAGCTGAAAACAACGCCTCTGCGTGCCCGATTGGGGGTCTCGCTGCTGCTGGGGGCGGTGGGGCTTTTGGCGATTGTGTTTATGTCGGTTAACGTGGCGCGGGATTTGCGTCTTCTAAGCTCTGCCAGCTCGGACAATGTGCAGTGGACGCTGTCGCAAACCGAGGTGGAGTTTCTGGAATACGAACTTCACCTTGTTCGATCCCTTCACGAAACGGAACCGGACCTTAAAATGCTTCGGCTCGAGTTCGATATTTTCTACAGCCGAGTGAATACGTTGCAGAGGTCTTCGCTTTACGCTTCATTGCGCGAAGTGCCTGAATTTTTGCGGCATTTGGGAAATGCGCAGTCTTTCTTGGATGCTTCGGTGACTGCCATCGACGCCAATGATGCCGAACTTGTAAAGGCGCTGCCCGCACTTTTGCAACATGCACAAGACATTCGCGCTGATGTGCGTAAGATGTCGATTTCCGGTTTAAACTTTTTCGCCCAAGATTCTGACCGCCGGCGAACGAATGTCGCCGTGACGCTGACCCAAATGGCGGCGGGCGTGACGTTCTTGTTGCTGGCGTTGTTGTTGCTGGCGCTTTACTTGAGTTACCTCAACGGCCAAAATATTCAACGACGCGCCGAGGTTGTGGAAGCCAGCAAACGGATGAAAATCGTTACGGGAACCGCGCTTGATGCTGTTATTGTAAGCGATGCCAACGGGTCTATTCTGGATTTCAACACCGCAGCAGAGCAGATTTTTGGCCATTCCGCACAAGACGCAATCGGCCAAAACCTGGGCGAGCTGATCGTCCCCGACCATCACCGCGCTGCACATGAGGCTGGGATGCAGCGGATGCGTGCAAACGGCGAACGGCGCGTGGTCGGAAAAGGGCGGGTCAAGCTGGAAGCCAAGCGCAGCAATGGCGACATCTTTCCGATTGAACTGGCAATCCAGTCTGCCGAAATCGACGAAGGCGAGATTTTCATTGCGTTTTTGCG
The DNA here is from genome assembly GCA_047636855.1 of Pseudorhodobacter sp. Classification (GTDB taxonomy): domain Bacteria; phylum Pseudomonadota; class Alphaproteobacteria; order Rhodobacterales; family Rhodobacteraceae; genus Pseudorhodobacter. The sequence continues at coordinate 2,799 of JBLIGH010000182.1, read as the reverse complement.
CGACATCTCGCATCGGGTGAAGGTGGAACAGCAGCTGGTTGAGGCGCGCGACAGTGCCCTTGCCGGGGAAAAATCAAAGACCGATTTTCTGGCGACCATGAGCCACGAAATTCGAACGCCCCTTAATGGTCTGTTGGGCAACCTTGCGCTGTTGCTCGATACCAAATTGAGTGCAAAGCAAAGCCGTTACATCCGAAATATGGACACCTCTGGCAAGCTGCTGATGAGCCATATTTCGGATGTTCTGGACATCACCAAATACGATGCGGGCAAGCTGCGCTTGCGACCCGCTGCCATGAACATCAGTTCGCTTTTTCAAGATATTGTGGACAATCAAAGCAGTGCTGCGTCGGCCAATGACACGGCGCTTCGATGGGGATGGATCGGCACGCCTGCCGAATGGATCCGAAGTGATCGTGACCGCATCCAGCACATCTTAATGAATGTGATCGGCAATGCGGTTAAGTTCACCCACAACGGCAGCGTATCGGTCGAGGTGGAGGTGATTGGCGATGCGCAGGCCGCGCCGGATCTTCAGATCAGTGTCAAAGACACAGGGGTTGGCATCGACGCGGCCCTTAAGGCTCATATTTTCGATGATTTTCTGACCGGCAACAATTCTTATGACCGCAACGTGGGTGGGACAGGTCTTGGCCTCGGGATCGCCCAGCGGTTCGTCAAAGCCTTGGGGGGGACAATTGAGGTCGATAGCGAAAAAGGCGTCGGCAGCACATTCCGCATCCGGTTTCCGATAGAGCCAATTTCAGCGCCCAACTTGGCCCACAAAACCCAGCCACGCAGGGATGTCACAAGACCGAGCAACATTTTGCTTGTCGAAGACAACGAGATTAACCGCGTGGTTGCACGAGAGATGCTGATGGCCGCGGGTCACACCGTCACAGAGGCACGCAATGGTCGAATTGCTGTGGACTTGGCCGAAACGCAGGCGTTTGACCTGATTTTGATGGACATCAGCATGCCCGTTCTGGACGGACGTGCTGCGACGCGCGCGATCCGCTCGGGGCATGGGGCATCTGCGATGACGCCGATTGTGGCGCTTACAGCCAATGCAATGGCAGAAGAGCAGCAAGCCTTCTTGTCCGACGGAATGAACGACATTCTGACCAAACCCCTAACCCGCGAAGGTTTGATCCGCGTCGCTTCCGATCATATTCGGACGGACGCGCAACCTGCAACAGATTGGGACAAGGCATCGTCGGCGGTGGCCCTCAGCTATATCGATGATTTACGCGAGACTTTGGGCTTAAAGGCGTTGCAAGCCTTGCTGGACCGGTTTGTGACGGAAGTCGACAAAACGCTTGAGCATCTGAAAAGCCCCCTAAGCTTGGACTTGCAAGAGACGGCGAACTTAGCCCACCGCATCGCCGGAAGTGCCGCGACGATGGGTGCGGTTGATTTGCGGGCGGCCTTGGTCGAGGTCGAGCAATCCGCAAAGGCGCAAGACAATGCGCGGACGCAAACTGCAATTGCAGCCTTGCCCGAGGTATGGGATCGAACGCGCCCGCTTATGCAAGCCGAGCGCCATGAGGCCTCGCGGTCCTTGTCCGACGACTAAAGTGTCGCGGCAGTCAGACCCAGAATGCCAAGCACTCGGCCGACCTCTCCGACATTCGTGATGGCACTGTCGTAGCACGCGATTGAATCGCCCGGTAACAGGAATGGGTCATAGTCATCGCGGTCAGCGCGGCGCAGCAGATCTTCGATGTCGCGTTCGATGACAACAGAGACGCCTGTCACCGGGTTGCGCGAAAACAAGACGGCCGAACGCTTGGCACTTGTTGCCCGCGCCCCACCAACACAATTGGTGTTGATGACCGCTTGCAGATACCGCGTGCCATAAGGCACTTCACGGACATCCCGCCCTACGGCTGAAACGGCATTGCCAGCAGCAGGTTGCGTCAGGTTCGACAAAAACAGCGACGCGCCGGGGGGGCTGATCGGGCTGGGTCGCATCAGGTCTTCTTGAAAACAGCCGCGGCTTGGCACCGAAATCTCGTCTCCGGTCAACAGCATGACATCGACCGCATTGCGCCCTTCAAACACGCCGCGCATGTCCAATGTATAAAGGGCACCATTGCGGCGCAATTCGACCGCTGAAATATCGGCATCCGGCCGCACACCGCCAGCTGCACGCAAAGCCGCCGACAGGTTGCGCCCTTCGCCAGACGCGCCAAGTGCTGCTTGCCGCCGACTGTCAACCTGGTCGCCCGGCACGCCGCCAATCTCGACTGAATGCGGTTCAAACACCGCGCCTGCCACACCGACTGTCACCGAGGCAAAATCTGCCACCCGCACGGAAATTCGGGGCCGATCGGCAAAATAATCGCCCGCAATCAATTGGCTGGCAATGTCGTCTTCGATTTCACTTGTCAGACGTCCTTGCGCCCGGATTGGCGACAAGAACGGCAGTTTAATTGTGCCGTCGCGCGACACCACGTAATCGCCATTGAATGTTTCATCGTCCCCGACCCGAAGATCAATCAGGTCATTGCGCGACACGCGCTCGCCTCGTAATGCACCCGCTGCGATGCCGCTGCCTTTGCCATCCATGCCGCCGCGCGCGGGCTTGCACTTGCTGGCGTTCAGGTCTTTGGAGCGTAGGAACTCTGCGTTGCTGCGGCTGACATCGGGCGCACGGTATTGCGCCTGATAACCATCCCCAATTGCAATCGGTTCAAGATTATCGGGTGTGTCGAAACCAGCGCAATTCCCAAGTACAAGGACGGTCAAAAGGGCCGATCCGAATTTAAGTGTCTGAGACATGCCTGTTGCCACCTT
>JBLIGH010000181.1:0-6719 GCA_047636855.1 Pseudorhodobacter sp. | reverse complement strand
GGGCTCTGACTTAAACAGCCAATAGGCCATCAGCCCACCACCTTTTTCCATTCGGTGACAGCGACCGAGGCAAAAAGCCCGGCTTTGGCATAAGGGTCGGCATCGGCCCAATCCTGCGCCTGCTGCAAAGCGTCGACCGATAGCACGATCAACGAGCCGCACATCTGACCTTCCGGCGTCAGCAAGGGTCCGGCCATTTCAACAATTCCAGAAGCCTTGATATGCGCCAGATGCGCATCACGGTTGTCCAGCCGGATCTGAAGGGCCCCGGGTTTGTCATGGCAGAAAAGGGCGACGCGCATAGATTACTCCTGTTTCAAAGGTCGGGACATCAGACGATGTATCGCGTCTGAAAGTGTGATTTCATCAGCAGCGAGCGCCGCCACCATCGCGGTGATCGGCGTCTCGACACCCAATTGTCGCGCGAGTTTAGCCGCGGCTTTGGCTGTGGCAACCCCTTCAACGGTCACATTCAGGTCAAATGCTTCGCCCACCCCCAGCGCACGGCCAAACCGGAAATTGCGCGATTGCGCGGACGTACACGTCAGCACCAGATCGCCAAAGCCCGAAAGCCCGCCAAGCGTTTCGGGTTTGGCCCCCAGCGCAAATGCAAGCCGCGCCATTTCAACATTACCGCGCGTCATCAAAGCGGCCCGCGCACTGTCGCCCAAGCCCGCGCCGATCACCACGCCTGCGGCGATTGCGATGACATTTTTCAACGCGCCGCCAAGCTCGGCACCGGTCACGTCGGTGGTCCGGTAAAGCCGTAGAACGCTGGTGGAAAGCGCCGCTTGCAGTGCCAAACCGGTCTGATCATCAGCGCAGGCCAGCGTCAGCGCGGTCGGCAGACCTTGCGCAATATCGGCGGCAAAGCTGGGGCCCGTCAGAATCGCGGGTGTGGCTTGAGGGCAGGCGCGTGCAATCAACGCGGTCGGCCCCAACCCGGTTTCCAGATCCATCCCCTTGCAGCAAGCCACCAGCTTCCGCCCGTCAAGGCCCGCGCCATGCGTGGCCAGAAATCGGCCCAAAACCTGCATTGGCAGCGCCAAAAGCACCGTATCAAATTCGGAAATATCACTAATTTTCGCAGTGATAGTGACGTTTTCGGGCAAAATGACCCCAGGCAAGCGCGCAATACTGCGCGAGGTCAATCCGCGCCCCCAAAGCGTGACGGGTTGTTCGCGACCCAAAGCCACGGCGAGGGCGGCACCAAAGGCCCCTGCACCGACAATCCCGATCATGATTTTGCGCCCTTTTTGCCATAACCCAAAAGTGCAGGGCTGGTTTGGTCCAATGGCCAACGCGGGCGCGCCACAAGGGTCATGTCATCGCGCTTGCCCGCGCGAAACCGCTCTATCCCGGCATAGGCGATCATGGCAGCATTATCGGTACACAGATGCAGCGGGGGTGCGAGAAACGCTACGCCCGCTTCGGCACAAACAGTCTCTAACGCGGCACGAATTGCACTGTTTGCAGCCACACCACCGGCGACGGCAAATGCGGATACGGGTGCAATTCGCAACGCGCGGCGAGTCTTTTCGGCCAGAACATCGGCAACCGCAGCCTGAAATCCAGCGCATAGATCGGCGCGATCCGCCAGCATCAGCCCGCCTTGCTCCGCGATCACAGCGTCGCGCGCCCGCAACAGTGCGGTTTTCAACCCCGAGAATGACATGTCACACCCCGGTCGATCCAACAAAGGCCGGGGCAGGGCGAAACGCTTGGCATTGCCTTTTGTGGCCTCGGCCTCGACGAACGGGCCGCCGGGTTGCGGTAGCCCCAGTGTTTTCGCCACCTTATCGAAAGCCTCGCCGGGGGCATCGTCGATCGAGCCGCCGAGCCGGGTAAATTCCTCGGGTCCGTCCACACGCAAAAACTGGCAATGCCCGCCCGAGACCAGAAGCATCACATAGGGATAGGCCAAAGCATCCGTCAGGCGCGGCGTCAGCGCGTGGCCCGCAAGGTGGTTCACGCCGATCAGCGGCAGACCCGTTGCCGCCGCAATGCCTTTGGCGCACATCACGCCCGACAAAACGCCGCCAATCAACCCCGGCCCAGCCGTGACCGCAACAGCATCCAGATCGGCCAGGCTAAGGCCCGCAGCGGCAAGCGCCTGCTCGACACAGCCATCCACACGCTCGGCATGGGCGCGGGCCGCGAGTTCGGGCACGACGCCGCCGAACGGAGCATGCAGGGCCGTTTGCCCCTCGACCACCGAAGACAGGATTTCCGCGCCACCCGGACCGTCACGCACGACAGCCGCCGCCGTATCATCACAGCTGCTTTCAATTCCCAGAAAAGTGAGTGTCGCGCCCATATTTTGCCAGCTACCCGCCAGTTGCCACAATGTCTTCTAGCAGGTAACACCGCCCTTATGCCCACACAATCCCGCCTGCCCGCCTTTCTGTTGACCCGGCCCAAGGTGCAAAGCCTGCGCTTTGAAGCCGAGTTGCGGCAGGCGTTTGGGCCGGGGTTTGTTATTACGATTAGCCCGATCATCGCACCGGTGCTGCTGCGGGCTGAATGCCCAAAAGGCCCATTTGCGGCGGTTATCTTTACCTCGCAAACCGGGGTGCAGGCCTGCAAGCTTCTGATGGAACAAGGTTTCGATCTGCCCGACTTGGCCTATTGCGTGGGCGAGCGTACAGCGCAAGCTGCCCAAGAATTGGACTTTCGGACATTGTCCGCCAATGGCGATGCGCAGGCATTGGTTGCGTTGATTGTCGCAAGCCCACCAACAGGCCCCTTGCTGCATTTACGAGGCGCAGAAAGCCGGGGCGCTATTGCAGAAACGCTCCAGAACGCAGGAATAGAGACGATTTCAACCGCGATCTATCGCCAAGACCCACAGGTGCTTACGCCCGAAGCGATCAACTTGCTTGGGGGGGAAGGACCGGTGGTCGTTCTCCTGTTCTCCCCTCGCAGCGCGGCGCTATTCTCGGGGCAGGCTCAAAGCTGTGATCTTCATGCAAAATTGACATGTATTTCATTGAGTTCAGCTATAGACGCAGAGATCAAGAACGGTCTGATTTGTGATCGCCATGTCGCGGCAAGACCTACAGCAGAAGCGATGATAGCAAAGATTGCGGCGCTGTTTGCCGCAACGAACGCGACTTGAGGCAGGCGACACAAGCGGCTAGGCTGAGGTAAGCCCGTCATTGGGCAAGAGATGGAGGTACATCTATGGCAACCCCGAAAACCCCTCGAAAACGGGTGGAAAAAAGCGATAACGCTGAAGATGTTCTGCAAGAAACCCCGGTTTCCTTGGCCAAAAACGATTCGAGCGACGCAGAGATTGTCGACGCCGAAGTGGTGCTTGACGCCCCTGTCGAAACCGTCACCGAGACCGCTATGACCGAAAACGAGCCGACGCTTGAGCTGGGGCCAAAAGAGGGGCCCCCGGAAGCTGCCGCAGATCAAGATGAAGCAACCGAGGTCGAGCCGCCGCCGATCTTGGAACCAGCCCGTGAGATCGAAGCATTGCCGCCCGCACCCTCTGGCTCGCGTTTCTTCCCGTTGGTTTTGGGAGGCATCGTTGCGGCAGGTATCGGCTTTGGTTTGGCGCGCTTTGTTGTGCCAGAGGGTTGGCCGATGGGCAATACGGCCCCTATCCGCGTGCAGATGGGCGAAAACGCTGCCGCCATTGCCGACGTAAAAAGCCAGGTCGCAGCACTGGCTTTGTCCCAAACCGAAAATCCACTGGCGGGCGATGTTGGGCGGATCGACGAAAGCGCCGCCAAAGCCCTTGAGGTCGCCGAAGGTGCCCAAGCGGGCCTAGAGGCTTTGCAACAGCAATTGGCGTCATTTGAGGCGAAACTGGCAAACCTCGAAAGCCGTCCGGTTGCCAGCAGCACCGTCGATAGCACGGTGATTGACAGTCTGAATACCGATATGGCCGCCATGCGCGTCGAAATCGCAGCACAAAAAGCGACCGCAGAAGCCGCTGCCGCCGATCTGGCCAAGGCCGTTGATTTGGCCCGTGCCGAGGCCGAGGCAAAGGCCCAAACGCTGGTGCTGCAAGCCGCCGCTGGTCAGGTCAAAGCAGCACTGCAAAGCGGTGCGCCCTATGCCGAGCCCTTGGCGCAGCTTGCCGCCGCTGGTTTGACAACGCCTGCCCCGTTGCCCGATCTGGCTGAAACGGGCGTGCCGACCATCGCCAGTCTGACGATTGCGTTTGGCGACCCTGCGCGCGCTGCGCTGGATGTCAGCCGCCGCGCGGATACCGGACAATCGGTGACCGAGCGTTTAGGCTCGTTCTTGCAGACCCAAACCGGCGCGCGCTCTTTGACGCCGCAAGAGGGTGATGACCCGGATGCGGTTTTGTCGCGCATCGAGGCCGCCTTGCGTGCCGCAGATTTGCCTGCCGCCCTTACATTGATCGCCGCATTGCCTGCACCGGCTCAGGCCGAAATGGCCGATTGGGTGGGGCAAGCCCAGAGCCGGGTTGCGGCACTGGAAGCTGTCGAAATGTTGTCACGCGCCCTGAGTGAAAGGTAAGAAATTTAAATGATTTGGTCGCTTATCAAAGTTCTTCTTTTCGTCGCTGCAATTGCAGGGCTGACGTATGGCGCGGGTTTCTTGATGGATACCGGTGGCGGAATTCGCATTGCGATGGCGGGGCAGGAATACACGCTGGGCCCGTTGCAAGCGCTTATCGCGATTATGGTGCTGTTGGTCACGATGTGGATCTTGCTGAAGCTGATCGGGCTGGTCGTTGCGACCTTGCGCTTCTTGAACGGCGATGAAACTGCGATCTCACGCTATTTTGATCGCAACCGGGAACGCAAAGGCTACCAGGCACTAAGCGAGGGGCTGATGGCGTTGGCTTCGGGCGAAGCGCGTGTCGCTTTGTCGCGAGCTGCAAAGGCGGAAAAGCTGTTGAATAAGCCGGAACTGACCACCTTGCTGATTGCGCAAGCCGCCGAGATGGCGGGCGATACCAAGCGCGCATCCGAGGCCTATAAATCCCTTTTGGAAGACAGCAAAACCCGGTTTGTCGGCGTGCGTGGTCTGCTGAAACAAAAGATTGCCGAAGGCGATACGGCCACTGCGCTTAAGTTGGCGGAAAAAGCCTTTGTGCTAAAACCCAAGCACGCTGAAACGCAGGACCTGCTGCTGAGCCTGCAAACCGGTCAATCCGATTGGAGAGGGGCGCGGGTCACCTTGGGCGCGAAGCTTAAAGCCGGTGCCTTGCCGCGTGACGTGTTCCGCCGGCGTGATGCTGTTTTGGCGTTGCAAGAAGCGCGGGTGGTGATGGATGAGGATGCCAGCATCGAGGCGCGCGAAGCCGCGATCGAGGCCAACCGCCTGTCGCCCGATCTGATACCCGCCGCCGCTATGGCCGCCCGCAGCTTTATCGCCAAAGGTGATAAAAAGGGTGCAACGCGTGTGCTGACCAAAGCATGGAAAGCACAGCCGCATCCCGATCTGGCAGCAGCATTTGCCGAGATTTCCCCGTCCGAGACGACATTGGAACGGCTCAAGCGTTTCAAATCCTTGACCGCAATCAACCCGGATCATAGCGAAACGCGCCTGCTTTTGGCCGAACTGAACCTGACTGCTGAAGAGTTCCCAGCCGCCCGCCGCGCGCTTGGCGATCTGGCCAGCACCAAGCCCAATGGCCGTAGCCTGTCAATCATGGCCGCGATCGAACGTGGTGAGGGGGCTGACGATGCGGTTGTTCGTGGCTGGCTGGCACGCGCCTTGACGGCGCCGCGCGGCCCGCAATGGTGCTGTGATAAATGTCAGGCGATCCACGCGCAATGGGGTCCAATCTGCGACAATTGCGAGGGTTTCGACACGCTGTCTTGGCGCGAGCCGACCGAAGCCACCGGCCCAAGCGCCACCGGAACCGAATTGCTGCCCCTGATTGTTGGTACACCGCAAATCGAGCAAGCACCCCTTGCGCCCGAGATTGTCGATGCCGAAGATGTGGAACTGCTGCCAGAGACTGCGGATGAAAAGCCCAAAAACGAGGGCCGCACGGCTGCTTAAAGGGCAATCCGGCAGAAGCATCGCCCTTCAGGCTTGCGGGCATTTCCCATGCGCCAATTCGGCCATAGGGAAATGCCCACGCATATCAAAGATGATCACCACTTGCCGATCACGATGCCCGATGTGTTCTCGCTTACCCGAATGCCTTGGACTTCTTCATCGGTCATCGCCACCCGGTTTTTGCGACGCAGCAATCGCGCCAACAAGCGATTGTGCATCTCGCGTCGAATGTCTTCTGGTGCAGGGTCACGGCCAAGATCTTGAAGCTCGTCCGGGTCGTTCAAAAGGTCGAACAATTGCGGCGGGAAGTTCAGGAAATGCACGTATTTCCAACGCTCGGTGCGGATCATGTAGCCGCGCGCCTCTGACGGGCCAACCCCAAGGGTTTGACGCGCCGCGTAAAAGGCATAGTCGATCTCGGAAAACACATCATCGCGCCAATCGGCGGGGGTTTCACCGTGCAGCAGCGGCTCTAGCGACCGGCCTTCCAGCCGGTGATAGGCTGGGGGCGCGCCGGTCGCATCAAGGAATGTCGGCACCAGATCGATGGCTTCAACCAGCGCTTGGCTTGCTGTGCCGCGCGTGGCATCGGCCTCGGCGCGCGGATCGTAGATGATCAACGGCACCCGAACCGAGACCTCGTGAAACAGCTCTTTCTCGCCCATCCAATGGTCGCCCATATAATCGCCGTGATCCGAGGTGAAAACGATCATCGTCTCTTGGTC
>JBLIGH010000180.1:0-6742 GCA_047636855.1 Pseudorhodobacter sp. | reverse complement strand
TGGCTTCCACGTATTCATCGGAACCATTTTCCTCGCAGTCTGCTTGATCCGCGCCTATAAAGGTCATTTCACGCCAGAGCGTCATATTGGTTTTGAGGCTGCTGCTTGGTACTGGCACTTCGTGGATGTGGTTTGGCTGTTCTTGTTTGCAGCTGTCTATGTTTGGGGCCAGTAAGATCTAAACGGGGCTCTGCCCAATCGACATGCGGAGCGCGGGCCATTTCGGTGCCGCGCTTTTGCTTTTTCTTCGAATTTTGACCTGACAAGGTTTCCCTATGAACCGCCGTATGATCTTTCCATTGCTTTTCGGCGTCATTGGCGTCGCCATTCTGCTGTCGCTGGGGACTTGGCAAGTTCAAAGGCTGATGTGGAAAAACGCCGTTCTGGCAGATATCGATGCCCGGATCGGGGCCGCACCTGTCGACGTTCCCGCCGAGGCTGATCCAGAGGCGGACCGGTTTTTGCCGGTGACCGTCACAGGGCGTTTTACTGGCGAACAACTGGACGTTTTGGTCAGCCGCAAGGAAATCGGCGCGGGCTACCGGGTGATTGCGGTGTTGGAGGCCAAGAACGGCCGCCGCATTTTGGTGGATCGCGGCTTTTTGTTCGAGGCGGCGCGGGGCTTGCCGCGCGAGGTTACAGATATCACCCTGAGCGGCAATCTGCTTTGGCCGCAAGAGGTGGATAGCTTCACCCCGAAGCCCGATGCAAAGCTTGGGATTTGGTTTGCCCGCGATCTGCCCGCAATGGCGCTAGCGCTTTCCGCAGACCCGTTGCTGATCATCGCCCGCACAGAGACCGGCGACTCTATCGAACCCTTACCTGTCGATAGCTCTGCCATCCCCAATAACCACTTGAACTATGCCATTACGTGGTTTTTGCTTGCACTTGTCTGGGCGGGGATGACAGTTCTGCTGCTGTGGCGTATGAGGCGCCAATAGGAATGAAGAGGGCAGGCATGCGCTATATCTCAACCCGTGGTCAGGCACCGAACCTGAGCTTTTCCGAGGCCATGATGACCGGGCTGGCCCGCGATGGTGGGCTTTATGTGCCCGAGGTCATTCCGCAGATGACACCGGACGAGATCGCCGCATTGGCGGGCCTGCCTTATGAAGACATCGCCTTTCGTGTGATGTGGCCCTTTTTGGGTGACACCTTTGCCGAAGACGAGTTTCGCGGGTTGTTGACCAAAGCCTATGCCGGGTTCGGTCATGCCGCCCGCGCGCCGATGGTGCAGCTAGGCCCCAACCATTTCTTGCTGGAATTGTTCCACGGGCCAACGCTGGCCTTCAAAGATTTCGCGATGCAGTTGATCGGTCAGATGATGCAGGCGACTTTGGCCAAATCAGGCGAACGGATCACGATTGTGGGGGCAACCTCGGGCGATACCGGATCGGCGGCGATTGAAGCGTTTCGTGGCTTAAGCAATGTCGATGTGTTTATCTTGTTTCCGCACGGCCGGGTGTCGGATGTGCAGCGCCGCCAGATGACGACGCCGTCGGAAAGCAATGTCTATGCCATCGCGATGGACGGTGATTTCGACGATTGCCAAGCCCGCGTGAAGGATATGTTCAATGATTTCGACTTTCGCGACGGGGTGCGGCTGGCGGGGGTAAACTCGATCAATTGGGCACGGGTGCTGTCGCAGGTGGTTTATTACTTCTCGTCTGCGGTGTCTTTGGGCGCGCCTTTGCGCGAGGTCAGCTTTACCGTGCCGACCGGCAATTTTGGCGATATTTTCGCGGGTTATATAGCGCGCAAAATGGGCTTGCCGATTGCCGAGCTGGTGATCGCAACCAATCATAATGACATTCTGGACCGGGCGATCAAAACCGGTGACTATACCACCAATGGCGTGAAACCTTCGATCAGCCCGTCGATGGATATCCAAGTCTCGTCTAACTTTGAACGCGTTTTGTTTGACGCCTATGATCGGGACGGCGGGGCGGTTGCGGCCTTGATGGCCGAGCTGAAAGAGGGCGGTTTCAAGATCAGTCAAGGCGCTTTGCAATCCTTGCGCGCTACCTTCGCCTCGGGGCGCTGCGATGAAGATCAGACGCAGGCCACCATCCAAAGAACCTTTGCCGAGACCGGCGAAATCCTGTGCCCGCATTCCGCCGTGGGCGTGAAAGTTGCGGCAGATCATCTGGGTGTCGTGCCTATGATCACTTTGGCCACAGCGCATCCGGCGAAATTTCCCGATGCGGTCGAGGCGGCGATGGGCCAACGCCCAAAGCTGCCACTGCGCATGGCCGACCTGTTCGAGCGTGAAGAACGTGTGACACGGCTGCCCAACGACCTTGCCGCCTTGCAAACCTATATCCGTGAAAGGATCGCCAATTGACGAGCCGCCTGACCACTTTGCCCAACGGGTTTCGCATTGTAACCGAAGCGATGCCGGGGTTGAAATCGGCCTCCATCGGTATTTGGGTCACCGCAGGTGGGCGACATGAGCGCGCCGAACAAAACGGCATCGCCCATTTTCTTGAGCACATGGCCTTCAAAGGCACCGCCAAACGCTCGGCTTTGCAAATAGCCGAAGAGATCGAGGATGTCGGCGGCTATATCAACGCCTATACCAGCCGCGAGATGACCGCCTATTACGCCCGCGTTTTGGAAGATGACGTGGCGCTGGCGTTGGATGTGATTGGCGATATTGTGCTGAACCCGATTTTTGATCCAAAGGAAATCGAGGTCGAACGCCATGTGATTTTGCAAGAGATCGGGCAAGCGCTGGACACGCCCGATGATATTATTTTCGATTGGCTGCAAGAGGTTTGCTATCCCGACCAGCCTTTTGGCCGCACCATTTTGGGCCCACCCGAGCGGGTCGCAAGCTTTGGACGCGCGGATCTGACCGGCTTCGTGGCCGAACATTACGCACCGGACCAGATGATCTTGTCGGCGGCAGGGGCGGTTGATCACGATGCGATCGTGGCACAAGCGACCGAGATGTTTGGCGGGCGTGCGGCGGCGGGCAACAGCCTCATTCAGCCGGCAAAGTTCAAAGGGTCAGAACGGCGCGAGGTCAAAGCGCTAGAGCAAGTCCATTTCGCGCTGGCCTTTGACGCGCCGGGCTACCGCGCAGCAGATGTCTATACCGCGCAGATTTACGCGATGACGATGGGCGGCGGCATGTCCAGCCGCCTGTTCCAGAAAATCCGCGAAGAGCGGGGCCTGTGTTACACGATCTTCGCGCAGTCGGGCGCCTACGAGGATGCGGGCCAGATCACGATTTATGCGGGCACATCCGAGGCCGAGATTGGCGATTTGGCCCAATTGACGATTGATGAGTTGAAGCGCGCCGGTGACGATATGACCGAAGCGGAAGTGGCGCGTGCACGGACGCAGTTGAAAGCCGGAATGCTGATGGGGCTGGAAAGCCCATCAAGCCGGGCCGAACGTTTGGCGCGCCTATTGGCGATTTGGGGCCGTGTGCCGGACCCGGACGAAGCCGTCGCCAAGATCGAGGCGGTCACAACCGCAGATGTGCGCAAATATGCAGGCGAAATGATGCAGGCCGATACGGCATTGGCGCTTTACGGGCCAGTTGATGCCGCACCGGGATTGGACGAAATCAGGCGCGGGCTTGCTGCCTGATGCTGGGTCTGCGGCGTAAGCTTCGGATCGAGACAGAGCGCATGACATTGCGGTTGCCGCAGCACAATGACTGGCATGCCTGGGCCGCGCTTCGTCAAGAAAGCGCGGCATTCCTAACGCCGTGGGAGCCGCTTTGGTCGCCAGACCATCTGAAGCGTCGTACTTTCACCAATCGGGTTTATTGGGCCGCGAGGGCGCAGACGCAAGGAACGGCCTTGCCCTTGCTGCTGGTGCGTCGCGACGATCAAGCACTGTTGGGCGCGATTACACTGGACAATATTCGCCGTGGTCCGGCGCAGGCCGGAACGCTGGGATATTGGGTCGGCGCGCCTTTTGCGCGGCTGGGTTTTATGCGCGAAGCGATCCTGTCGGTCGTGCATCACGCCTTCACGACGTTGGACCTTAGCCGGGTCGAGGCGGCTTGCCTGCCCGAAAACACAGCCTCGCGCGGCGTGCTGGAAAAGACCGGGTTTAAATATGAGGGTGTGGCGCAAAGCTATTTGCAGATCGGCGGGCGCTGGCGCAATCACGTGCTTTTTGCCAATCTGCGTGGCGACCGTCGTGGGCGCACCGATGCGGGCTAAAGGCCTTGGGTCACGCCGCGTTCATTTTGCTTGTTAAATCAGCCAACGGTTTTCAACTTGTCTTCGATCACGCCGATTGGTCGGCTTTCGGCGCGAAGATGAGGATGCAAAGCTGGTTTTTCATCCGTTCCACGCTATCCTTTTCCCCATAAACAGCTTCTTTGGGGGAATGCGGATGTCTATAAGAGTGTTTTTGTTTGCATTTATGCTGGCCAGTCCCGTGGTCGCACAAGACCGTATTCCCAGTCATTGTATCGCTTTGGCCGATGCCTCAACCGAGATAATCCACCGCGCCGGGTTCTTTGACCCATTGCCCGAAGGCGAGGTGCGCATTCGCTACCTTGACCATGCCAGCTTTGCGATTGGCACGCCGGGCGGCAAATTCGCGGTTACTGATTACACCGGGTTTGTTGGCTTAACCGATAAAGTTCCCGATGTCGTCACGATGAACAATGCCCATATTTCGCATTGGACAGGATCGCCCGACACCCAGATCCCGCATATCTTGGAAGGCTGGGCCACGGCAGACAAACCCGCCGAGCATCGCTTAGAGCTGGACGAGATGCTGATCCGAAATGTCCCGACAGATGTTCGACGCGGTTTTGATGTGCGCGCCAATGGCAACTCGATCTTCATTTTTGAGGTCGCGGGGCTTTGCATCGGGCATTTGGGCCATCTGCATCATATCCCCGACGCCGAACAATTCGCAGCGATCGGGCGGCTGGATGTGTTGATGGTGCCGGTGGACGGTGGCTTTACGCTGGATTTGCCCTCGATGTTGCAGGTGGTCCGGCGCTTGCGCTCTTCTGTGGTGCTGCCGATGCATTGGTTTTCCGGCGTCTCGCTAGAGAGGTTTTTGGCCGAAATGCGTGATGAATTTGACGTGGTGCGGCTTGAGGATAGCCAGATCGATCTGTCGCTGTCGCGCTTGCCGGGACGACCGACGATCATGGTGTTAGATCCGCAAAGCCTGCCTTAAGCTGGCTTCCCTGCAGAGCTTTGCTACGATAAGGAAGCGCAAAGGGGAACTTGCGATGCTGAACTCTGCGACACCCGAATTTCTGGCCGATTTGGCGGCCCTGTTGCCGCCCGACACGTTGCGCGAGGCCGAGCCGCGCTATCTGAGCGACCCGCGCGGGCGCATCGGGGGGCTGGCGGCAGCGGTGGCTTTGCCGCGCGGCGTGCAAGATGTCTCGGTTATTCTGCGGGCCTGCAATGCGGCGCAGGTTGGTGTCATTCCCTACGGTGGCGGCACCGGTCTGGTCTTGGGTCAGGTTTTGGCCGAGGGGCCTTTGCCCTTGATTTTGTCCCTGGAACGCATGCGTGCCATTCGGGCCGCCTATCCTGCGGAAAATGTGTTGATCGCAGAGGCCGGTGCGACTTTGGCCGAAGTGCAAGGTGCTGCGACCGACGTGGGCCGCTTGTTTCCGCTGTCCTTGGCCAGTCAAGGAACCGCGCGGATCGGCGGCAATCTGGCCACCAATGCGGGCGGTGTGAATGTGCTGCGCTACGGCAATACCCGCGACCTGTGCTTGGGGCTAGAGGCTGTTTTGGCCGATGGCACGGTCTGGCACGGGCTAAAACGGCTGCGCAAAGACAATACCGGCTATGACCTGCGCAACCTTTTGATCGGGTCCGAGGGCAGCCTTGGCGTCATTACCGCCGCCAGCCTGAAACTCTCGCCAATCCCGGCCG
This sequence comes from Pseudorhodobacter sp., assembly GCA_047636855.1. GTDB lineage: Bacteria > Pseudomonadota > Alphaproteobacteria > Rhodobacterales > Rhodobacteraceae > Pseudorhodobacter. The sequence continues at coordinate 863 of JBLIGH010000180.1, read as the reverse complement.
CCCATGGCACGGCCTTGTTGCAAGTCGCAAACCCTGCGGCTGCATTAGATCTGCTGGCAATGGTGCAGGCTCAATTGGGGGGGCTGGTCTCGGCGTTTGAATTGATCTCGCGGATGGGGCCCGATTTTCTGACCGAAACGATGCCAGAGTTCCGCCAGCCTTTTGCCGAGCCACCGGATTGGATGGTCTTGGTTGAATTGGGCCTGCCAGAAGGGCTGAACCCGCAAACCGCGCTAGAGGTGTTGTTTGAACAAGCGGTCGCAGCGGGCTTGGTTACTGACGGTTTGATTGCGCAATCAGAAGCGCAACGCGCCCAGTTTTGGGCCCTGCGAGAGACCATCCCCGAGGGAAACCGCCGGATTGGCGCGATTTCCAGCCATGATGTTTCGTTGCCTTTGGGCGAAGTGGCGGGGTTTATTGCGGCAGCCGGGCCTGCCTTGGCCACGCTTGGCAATTGGCGGATCAATTGCTTTGGCCATTTGGGGGATGGCAACCTGCATTACAACGTATTTCCGGCACAGGGCGAAACCCGCGCGCAGCATGCCAACAGCGCACCGGAGATCAAAACTTTGGTGCATGATATGGTGCATGCGCGGGGCGGTTCTGTCAGCGCCGAGCATGGCATTGGCCGTCTGAAGATTGATGATCTGGAAAAATACGGCGACCCGACGAAACTGGCCGCGATGCGCGCGATCAAAGCAGCGCTTGATCCCAAGGGTATTTTGAACCCCGGTGCGGTGCTGCGCGCACCGTAAATCGCCCGTCTTTTTGGCCTAAATATCCGCGCTGCAGGTCTTGGGTTGCAAAAGGTGCTGCGCAAAGCGCGGGCGTCACTGCTGGGCGGTTTCCAGCTCTAACAAGCG
>JBLIGH010000179.1:0-6798 GCA_047636855.1 Pseudorhodobacter sp. | reverse complement strand
ATTTTCAGATCAAACTTGGCGCCGTCATGGGACCGTTGCGGTCGATTTTCCGATGGGCATTTTGGGTCAATTTCCTATTTTTATTGGGCAACCGGGGTTCAAACCCCAAAGGAGAATGCTCTTTTGAGATTGAAGAGGCTGTCACAAAAAAATTGGTGAGTTATGGTGGGGATTGAGTGTTGACGAAATAAGCCGTGCAGATTGCCGCCCTCGGCTCGAAAAAATGGACGAAGATTGTGATGACTGATGACCCTCAAGACGGTGCAAATGGCTTCCAAGCCGCGTTGGTGACGGGTGCTGCGGCGCGATTGGGGCGGGCTATGGCGCTTGGTCTGGCAAAGCGCGGTGTGAATATCGCACTTCACTACAACAGCAATGCGGTGGAGGCGGCCAATACCGCCGCCGATATTCGCGCGCTTGGGGTGAGGTGCGTAACCTTGCAGGCCGATCTGCTGGACTATAATCAAACGCAAAATCTGGTTCAGCGCGCCCGCGATGGGTTGGGGCAAGATCTTGATGTTTTGATCAATGCCGCCTCTGTTTTCAAATATGATTCCCTCAAAAGTGCGTCGCGCAAAAGCTGGGATATGAACGTCGATTCCAATCTGCGGGCGCCCTTCGTTTTAACGCAAGAATTCGCCAAACAAGCCCCCCCGGCAACACGTCAAGCAGACGGCGAGATGCGGGCAAATGCCTGTATCATCAATATGATTGATCAGCGGGTTCGCAAGTTGACGGCCGAATATATGACCTACACAATTGGCAAAATGGGTCTGTGGGCTTTCACGCAAACCAGCGCGCGGGCATTGGGGCCTCATATTCGGGTGAACGGTATTGGCCCCGGCTCTACCTTGCAGGGTGCCGAGCAATCTAACGAACAATTTACCCAGCACAGGCTCGGTTCCCCATTACAACGCGGCGCAAATGTGGAAGACATAGTTCAGGCAATGAATTTCTTGTTGGATGCAAAGGCATTCACCGGTCAACTGCTGTGTATCGATGGCGGTCAGCATTTTTAGGCGCAACCCAGCATTGGCCGGATCGCGCCATTGACCCTTTGGTTAGGACAGAATCAACCATGGTACTTCTGACAATCGGCACTTGGTATCTTTATGCAGGCGCTGCGGTGGCCGTTGTCTTTTTGACCTTCGGTCTTGGGCGTTTGGATGAAAATGCGCAAGGGGCTTGGATTTTTCGACCTTTGCTTATTCCCGGCGTCTTGCTGATCTGGCCTTTGGTCCTTTGGCGTTGTGTGGTCTTAGCGCGTGGCGAGGCAAAGCTTGATCGCCACCGTATGCCGCGAAAAGGGCAAGATGGCGTGGCCTTGGCCATGATCTGTGCAATTCCGATTGTCATCGCACTGGCTTTGATCGTGCGGCAAGATCCAACCACGCTTGCCGCCCCGGTTCAGTTGGAGGCCGCGAAATGAGCGTTAAATACATCCCCGTTCAATGGAACGCCAATAAGTGGAAATATGACGCGGCCTTGCTTGCGCTGATTGTGATCTACATTGCGATGTTCATCCAAGTTGGCACGCCCGCCGCCGAATTTGCGCGCCCGATTGATTCAGCGACCTTGCGGATGCGGGCCTTCGGGACCTGTGCGTTTTTCATGCTGACATTCATTTTATGCATCGGCCCGATGGCGCGCTTGGACCCTCGTTTCTTGCCGCTGCTGTACAATCGTAGGCATTTCGGGGTTTTAACGACGGCCGTGGCGTTCACCCATGCGGTCTATGTTTTGGGTTGGTATTTCAACTTTACCTCGCAATCTCAATTGCTTGCTTTGATGTCCAACATGACGGGGTTCAGCCAAATCCTCGGGTTTCCGATTGAGGCACTGGGGGTTGCTGCCTTTTTGATCTTGGCAGTGCTATCTGCGACCAGCCATGATTTTTGGCTGTCTTTCCTGTCGGCACCGGTTTGGAAAGCGCTGCATCTGCTGATTTACCCGGCTTATGTTTTTGTCGTGGCCCATGTGGCGCTGGGGTATTTTCAAGATGCTGAAAACCCGGTTTTCGGTGGTTTGTTTGTGGTCAGCGCACTTTTGGTGACAGGCCTGCATTTGGCGGCGTGGCTTCAGGAACGGCGCGGGGTTGGTGTGGCTGTGGATTGGGTTGCAGCGTGCCGCCCAGAAGACATCGAAGACAAGCGGGCGTTTATCGTGACGTTTTCGAAAGACGAGCGGGTGGCGATTTTCCGTTCGGGCAAGTCATTCTCGGCGGTGTCGAACACCTGCGCCCATCAAGGCGGACCTTTGGGGGAAGGGAAGATCCTTTATGGCTGTGTGACGTGCCCATGGCATGGCTTCAGCTACAAGGCGCGCAACGGCAGATCGCCAGCGCCGTACACCGAGATGATCCCGACCTATAATATGAAGCTGGAGAACGGCAAGTTGTTCATTGACCGCAAGGCCAATCAACCCGGAACTGATGTTGAACCAATCATCTATGAGGTTGCAAACCATGGCTAAAGCACAGGCGCCTTTCTTCGTTGGTTGGGGTAAAATTCCAAAAGATTTGGTGCAGTTTTTGCTGATCAGTGTGGTCAGCTTTCTGATTGGGTCTGGCGTCGTTGCCTATGCGATCTCTGCGACCCAAACCGATACGGGCGGTGGTGCCTTTATGGGGCAGGCCAAGGCTATTGGTATATTGCGGGCCGACCCTTATCCGGTTTTGCACGTGATCGAGAGTGCGAATTTCGAGCGCGGCGATACGATTTTGCTGACCGGCGGCGGCAAGCGGGGCGTGTTTGACCAAGCGGCAGGGCTTGACGGGATGGTTGTCGAAGCGGCTGGCCTAAGGTTAGAGCGCGGCGATCTGAATGGCATGCAACTGCGCAATGGCACGCGGGGCCTGAAAGCCGCCGAAAACCCAGATGCCAGTTTCGCGCCTGAAACCGTACCGCTTGGCCGCTGGAAGCTGACCGGCGAGATTTGTGACGGAAAATGCCTGAATGGCGCGATGCGGCCCGGCAGGGGTTTGGCCCATCGGGCCTGCGCCAACCTGTGTTTGATCGGGCAGGTGCCACCTGTTTTCGTCTCGTCCGGCCCGGTTGACGGTCACGAGTTTTTGTTGATGGCGAATGCGGATGGCGGGCCACTTACCGACGAGATTCTTGATTTCACTGCCATTTTTGTCGAGGTTGAGGGTGATGTCGAGCGGCGCGGCGATATGTTGGTCTTCAAAATCGCGCCCGAGACGATCAAGGTGGCCCCATGATTTTACGCGCGATCGCAATCCTTCTGGCCGGCCTTGCCACCGCCGCGTTGTGGTACGGCTATGACGAACTTACGGTGTTTCGCCGCACAGCATTTTGGGACTATCGCTATATTATTTTCACGGTGGGGGCTTTCCTCGGGCTTGGCGCTGTCGAATGGGCGTTGGGCTGGGTGAAAACGAAAACGCAGGGTACTGCCGGCGATCACTGAAACCTTAAATTAGCAATGGATCGATATGACACGCATTCCAGTAGCCAAACTGAGCACACTTGCAGACCGCGACCCGACCTATGCGCTTGTCGGCGAGGTGGATCTGGTTGTCGTTCGCTTCGACGAAGAGGTTTCGGTTTTCTACGGGCGCTGTCTGCACCGCGGTGCGTTGATGTCCGATGGGTTCGTGCGCGGCAAGAACCTGATTTGCGGGCTGCATGATTGGGATTACCGGCTCGACAGTGGGGTATCCTCTTACAACAACTCGGAAAAATTGCCAAAGTTTCAAAGCTGGGTCGAGGGTGACGAGGTTCTTGTCGAAGAGGACGAGATCAACGCATGGGCTGTGAAAAACCCGCAGCCCTATTCCCGCAAAGCCTATCTGGGGCTTTATGCCGACCCAAGCCACGGCACCGATGCTGAACCCTATGCAGGCTTGATCCAAACCTATGCCAAGCAGGGCCTCAGCAAAACCGGCCATCACGGCATCGTCGAATCCATGGGGGTGCCGCGTAACCAGCTACCCGATTGGGACGATATCCAGATACTGACAGCGCAATTGGCCAAGCCGCCGCTTTTGGATGATGAACCGGTCGGCACCGAGGTTGTGATTGGCCCGAACGCCAAGAAACCGTTAGTTCTGAAAATCCCGCTGTTCGTGTCGGATATGAGCTTTGGCGCTTTGTCGGAAAACGCTAAACTGGCGCTGGCCAAAGGGGCAGAAGATGCAGGCACGGGCATTTGCTCGGGTGAAGGCGGTATGCTGCCGGGCGAGCAAGAGGCCAATAGCCGCTATTTCTACGAGCTGGCCTCGGCGCGTTTCGGATTTAGCTGGGACAAGTTGCTGAAGGTTCAGGCCTTCCATTTCAAAGGCGGGCAGGGGGCCAAAACCGGCACCGGCGGGCATTTGCCGGGCAGCAAGGTTACGGGTAAAATCGCCGAGGTGCGCGGCTTGGCGCCGGGCACGCCTGCGGTGTCGCCCTCTCGCTTCCCCGATTGGACCGAACTAAGCCAAATCAAGGACTTCGCCGACAAGGTGCGCGAGCATACCGGCGGCATTCCGATCGGCTACAAGCTTTCGGCACAGCATATCGAGAAAGACATTGATGCGGCTTTGGCGATTGGGGTGGATTATATCATTCTGGATGGTCGGGGGGGGGGCACAGGGGCGGCACCGATCATCTTCCGCGATAATATCTCGGTTCCGACCATCCCCGCACTGGCCCGCGCGCGCGCGCATCTGGACCGGTTGGACCGCCGCGATATCAGCTTGGTGATCACCGGCGGCTTACGCAAACCGGCCGATTTCATCAAAGCGCTGGCCCTTGGGGCCGATGCGATTGCGCTGTCAAACTCGGCGATGCAGGCGATTGGGTGTCTGGCGATGCGGGCTTGTCATACCAACAATTGCCCCGTGGGGATTGCATCGCAAAAGCCGCATCTGGTGAACCGGCTTTTGGTCGATAAATCGGCCAAACGCCTGACCAATTTTTTCGACGCTTCGGTCGAACTTATGCAGGTTATGGCGCGCGCTTGCGGCCATGATCATCTGTCGAAATTCGAACTGGACGACCTGACAACCTGGAAAAAAGACATGTCCGAGATATCCGGCGTCGCATTTGGTGGCGTGCAAAAGAGAGGCTGAAGCCATGAACACCGAGACCCTGGACTGGTTTGAGGTTGGTCACATTGATGATCTGCCAGAAGGTCGCGTCAAAACCGTGACCGCGCGCACAACATCGATCTGCCTTGTGCATTTCGACGGGCAATGGGCGGCTATGGACAATCATTGCCCGCACCAGCGCGGCCCATTGGGCGAAGGCACGATCGAACAGGGTGTCGAAGGGGCTTGCTGGGTTCGTTGCCCATGGCATGGCTGGGATTTTGACCCTTTGACCGGCAAGCCACCGGGGGGCGGTGTTAAAGATCACGGTCAAAAAATGTTCCCGATCGAAATCCGCGACGGTGCTATTTTTGTAGGCATCGCGCCTGAACCCGCGCGGGTGCGCACCGTCACGGATGTCATGGTCGAGACGATGACAAACTGGGGCGTGCAAAGCGTCTTTGGCATGGTTGGCCATTCCAATCTGGGCCTGTCAGAATCGATCCGCCGCGCTGTGATCGACAAAAAGCTGAAATATTACGGTATACGCCACGAAGGCGCTGCGGCCTTTGCGGCCTCGGCCTATGGCAAGTTGACGGGTAAACCCGCAGCGTGCCTGACCATCGCGGGGCCGGGGGCGACCAACCTGATGACGGGGCTTTGGGATGCCAAGGTTGACCGCGCGCCGGTCTTGGCGTTGACCGGGCAGGTCCAGACCCAGGTCTTTGGGCCCGGCGCGTTTCAAGATATTGACCTCAGCTCGGCCTTTCAGGCGGTGACGCGGTTTTCGCAAACCGTGCTCAGCACCTCTAAACATGCCGAGCTTATGACGCTGGCCTGCAAGACGGCGATTGTCGAGCAAGACGTCGCCCATCTGATTTTCCCCGATGACATTCAGACCCTGCCCTCAAACAAGAAGGCCGAAACGCCAGCAGGCCGCATCGCGGGCTATCAGGTCACGCCTGCGCAATCCGATATTGACGCCTCGATTGTCATGATCAACGCGGCCAAGCGCCCGGTCATCATTGTCGGGCACGGTGCCTACGGCGCGCGCGACGAGATCATCGCCTTTGCCGAAAAGATTGGCGCACCGGTGCTGACAACGTTCAAGGCGAAAGGCCTGATCCCTGACAGTCATCCCAATGCTGGCGGCGTTTTGGGCCGCTCTGGCACGCCGATTGCCAGCTGGTTCATGACGCTTGCCGATACCATTATCGTTTTGGGGGCCAGTTTTTCGAACCACACAGGCATCTCGCCCAAGCGCAATATGATCCAGGTCGATTATGACCGGATGCAGTTGGGCAAGTTTGGGAAGGTTAAAATCCCGGTCTGGGGTGAGATTGGCGCGTTTTGCACTGCCGCCGCACCTCAATTCTCGCGCAATACGACGGCAGACGACCAAATCACGGAATTGGCGACCCGCTGGACCATGTGGCGCGACGAAAAACGCCGCCGTTTTGCAGAAGAGCATGGCCGCGGCATCCATTCCGTTGCGATCTTTGAGGCGCTTGGCAAGCTGGCCCCTGATGACGCAATTTTCGCGGTCGATGTCGGCAATAACACCTATTCCTTTGGCCGCTACCTCGAAACCAAGGGCAATCAGCGCGTGCTGATGTCGGGCTACCTCGGCTCGATCGGGTTTGGGCTTCCGGCGGCGATGGGCGCTTGGGCTGCCACCCAAGATATCGAGGCGTTGCGCGGCCGCAAGGTCATCTCGATTTCCGGCGATGGCGGCTTTGGACAATACGCGATGGAATTTACCACGG
>JBLIGH010000178.1:0-6811 GCA_047636855.1 Pseudorhodobacter sp. | reverse complement strand
GACATCGGGGCCGACCGGTACTTTGCGCGCATGAACCGTCAGGATCTTTTCGCGGCCTTTGATATCGGGGTTCGGCACGGTGATCTGGCGGTCAAAACGACCTGGGCGCAGCAATGCAGGGTCCAACACATCTTTACGGTTGGTGGCCGCCACGATGATCACGCCCTCATTCGCTTCAAACCCGTCCATCTCGACCAGCAGCTGGTTGAGCGTCTGTTCGCGCTCGTCATTGCCACCGCCCATGCCAACACCGCGGGCACGGCCCACCGCATCAATCTCGTCGATGAACACGATGCAAGGCGCGTTTTTCTTGGCCTGTTCAAACATATCGCGGACACGGCTTGCACCGACACCGACGAACATTTCGACAAAATCCGAACCCGAGATAGTGAAGAACGGCACACCCGCTTCGCCCGCAATGGCGCGTGCCAGAAGGGTTTTACCGGTACCGGGCGGGCCAACCAACAGCGCGCCTTTCGGGATCTTACCGCCCAAGCGGCTGAACTTTTGCGGATTGCGCAAAAACTCAACGATCTCTTCCAGCTCTTCCTTGGCCTCGTCGATGCCTGCGACATCATCAAAGGTCACGCGGCCATTTTTTTCGGTCAGAAGCTTGGCTTTTGATTTGCCAAAGCCCATCGCACCGCCTTTGCCGCCGCCCTGCATCCGGTTCATAAAGAACACCCAGACGCCGATCAGCACGAGGAACGGCAACCAAACGCCGAGCAAGCTGAAGATGCCCGATTTTTCTTGTGCCTTCGCCTCGACCTCAACGCCTTTGGCGATCAGCCGATCCGTCAGATCCTCGCCCTCAGGTTTGATGACCGAATAGTCACTGCCATCGGCCCCGCGAACATAAATATTCTCGCCATCCAGCGTCACGCTGGCAACACTGCCGGCATCTACGCTTTGAATAAAGTCGGAATAAGAGACCGAGCGTTGCGACAAAGTGCTTTGCCCGCCGCTGAACAAGTTAAACAAAGTTAAGATCAGGACGAACAGGACGACCCAAAACGCTATATTCCGTGCATTACCCACGAAGTTTCTCCCTCATGCGCCGGGCCAAAGGGTGACCGCAGCTTTGCGCTTAAGATAGACATAAGTTTCAGGTGTTCAATGCGATACTACAAATAGGCTGAAACCCGCGACAATTCGAGCCGTCCATTCCGGCCCAAACCCCGCCAAAGGCGCAGAAATTAGGGTTTCACCATACCACACAGAGGGCGATACAACCAGCGAGTCGCGGCTATGGCCGGTCTGTCGCCACCTTTTGCACTGTTGCAGCCCCTCGGCACCCAAGGCCCGGATGTGCAAACCCTCAGCAATTGGGCCTTCCAACGCCCATCTGCGGTCCCAAACCTCCGCCACAGGGCAACTCAATTGTGATACGGCTTTCGGCTCTCGCACCACCCGGAATACCGCCTGCGTCACGCGGATACGGCAGCCAGCCAGCGTGGCATCCCCCCCCGCAATGATTGCCTGCGACACCCTGTCGACACCCGATCCGCGCGGCGCATATGCCGCACCCGAGACCCAGCGCAACGCGGCGCACAGCAGCCGGTGCTGCACTTCACCGCCTGCATCCAGCCATAGCTTGCGGTCAAAAATCACCTCGCCCGCATCGGTGCGGCAGATCTGGGCCGCCGCATCGCGTGTGGCGGCTTGAACAATGCCCTGCGCTTTTGTCAAATTCAGAATAACCCCATTCAGGCGATCCGCCGTAATCCCCAATGGTTTCAAAGCCTTTAGCACCCGCCGCGCTTTCACCCGCGTGAAACGGTCGTTTTCATTGCTGGGGTCATCCACCCATTCCATGCCGTTGCGGGTCAAATACCCCCGCAAATCAGCGCGAGACTGCGTCAGAAACGGTCGAACGAAACGAACCCCGCCCTGATCCCAACCCTTTCGCATGCCCACCAGCCCATCAAGGCCCGCCCCACGCGCAAGCCCCATCAAAAAAGTCTCGGCCTGATCATCGGCCGTATGGCCCAGCACAATATGCGAGATTTCGTGTGTCGCAGCCCAGTCGGCCATCAGCGCGTAGCGCGCCTTGCGGGCGGCATCCATCAAGTTGCCCGCAACCGCGCCATGCTGCCAGCGCAAAACATGATGGGACACGCCCAGCCCTGCGCAAACGCGCCCGACACCGCACGCCTCGTCGTCCGATTCGGGTCGCAATGCGTGATCGACCGTCACGGCCATCACCTGCCAGCCCTCGTGCTTTGCGGTGCGGGCCATCAGGTGCAAACAGGCCATCGAATCGCTGCCACCCGAAACGGCAACGGCGATCCGCGTCATTTTATCCGCTGAAAACACCGCTTGGGCGTCCTGCAGCAACGTCGCATCTGTGCCAAATTGCTGTGACCAAGTATCGCCTACTGGCACCCCAGCCCCTGCACCGAGACAGCCGCATCACTGGCCGCCTGCGTTCCCGGGAAGCGAACGCTGACTTCGGCTAATGTCACACACGCCTCTGGCCCTTGCCCCAAAACACTCAACGCCTGCCCGACTTTCAGCAAGCTTTCGGGCGCACGTGGCCCCGCCATATCGCTGGAAAACGCCTCTAGCCAGGCTCGGGCGGCATTGCCGGTCTCGCCCAAGCCAGACAACGCTTCGCCGCGCATAAAATGCGCCTCAGCGGTTAGGGGCCCACCCGTATAGGTCTGGGTAAAGGTCGCAAAGAGGTCCGCGGCGCGGCGAAAGTCACCCTGAGCGAGCACCTCCTTGGCCCGGTCAAAATCACCCTGTTCATTGGTCGCAAGCGACCCGCTGCCGGTCGCGGGCGCAGGGGCTACCGGCGCAATCGCGACGCCGGTTTCCCCACCCAAGGTTGGCGTTTGGCCGATCGAGCCCAAATCCCCGCCTTCCAACTCGACCAAGCGAAACTCCAGATCTCCAATGCGGTTGGTGCCATCCGCAACGATCTGATTTATCCGAAATTCCAGCCCTTCGGTTTTGGAGGTCAACTGCGATAGCGCCGCCTCGATGGCGTCAACCCGGTCCAGCACGTCGCCGCCCACAGGCACCGAGCCAAAGCCGCTAGTGGTCGACAATTCACGTTTCAACCCCATGACAGAGCTGTTCAAGACCACAAGCTCTTGCCGGATATCTGCCAGCGTCTGCGCGCGGTCTTGTGCAGACGCGCAAAGCGGTAAAACAGCCCCGATCACCAGCCCAATAAATGCCGCGCGCATCTGCCTCAGCTCCCTGCGCCGAGCGACAGAACTGTCACGGCGCGGCGGTTACGCGAATAGCAGTCTTCAGTCGAACACACCTCGACCGGGCGTTCCTTACCGTAGCTGACTGTCCGCAACCGGTTTGCACCAACCCCTTGACTGATCAAGAAATTCTGGACAGCCGAGGCACGGCGCGCGCCCAAAGCAAGGTTGTATTCGCGGGTGCCTTGCTCATCCGCATGACCTTCGACGATCACTGCATAATCGCTATTGGTTTGCAGCCATTGCGCCTGCTGAACCAATGTCGTGCGGGCCGCGTCAGATACCGTGCTTTGATCAACAGCAAAGAACACACGGTCCCCCAATGTCTGCTGGAAGTAAGCGGTCGAGGTTGGGTCGTTCGGCCCCCCCAGCCCGGCGCTATCAATCCCACCGGCGCCGCCGGCGCCAGCACCGCCGGCACCGAAGCGGTCCGGGTTGTTACAGGCCGAAAGGGCGAGTGCTGCCATCAACAGCAAAGTTTTGGAAAGATAGGGCATGGCTTGCGTCCTTTTATGCGTTTTCATGGGCTCGATTTCGGCCACTCTAACAGTTTTTATTCGCCCTGTGAATCAGGGCACGATCACAATATTTTACGGAAGAAGCGGCGACCAAGCCGGGTCAGATGCCGAGCCTGGGGTTGCCACCTGACGCAGATTGCGCCCGGATATATCCACCGAATACAGCGCGGGTTGCCCGTTCGCCCCAGCGGATTCGCGGGTGAACATGATCACGCGGCCATTCGGGGACCAGGTCGGGCCTTCATCCAAGAAAGAGGCCGTCAACAAACGCTCTTCTGAACCATCCGTGCGCATCACGCCGATATGGAACCGGCCTTCATTTTGCTTGGTAAAGGCGACCAGATCGCCACGCGGGCTCCACACTGGGGTGCCATAGCGGCCTTGCCCGTTGGAAATACGGCGCGGCTCGCCGCCGCTTGCCGACATCACGTAAATCTGCTGGCTGCCCGAGCGGTCGCTTTCAAACACGATCTGGCTGCCATCCGGGCTATAGGAAGGGGCCGTTTCGATCGAAGGCGCATTGGTCAGGCGGTTCGACGCGCCAGAGCCGGTATCCACCGTATAAAGATCCGAATTGCCGCCCTGCTCCAGACTGTAAACAACCGTCCGCCCATCTGGTGCAAAGCGCGGCGCGAAGGTCATGGTGCCGGGTTGATCCCCCAAAACGCGCGCCTGCACACTTGCCACATCCATCAGATAGATCTTGGGAAACCCGCTTTGATAGGATGTGAAAAGGATCCGGTCGCCCGTCGGCGAAAAGCGCGGTGCCAGCACAATCGAACTGCTATCGGTCAGGAATTGCACATTCGCGCCATCATAATCCATCACCGCCAACCGCTTCAGCCGCTGGTTCTTTGGCCCGGCCTCGGACACGAACACAACACGGCTGTCGAAATAGCCACCCTCGCCGGTGATCCGGCTGTAAACCGCATCAGCCACCTTATGGGCCATCCGCCGCCAGCCGGCGGGCGTTCCGGCAAATTGCAGACCCTCGCCCATTTGCTGACCCGAGAAGATATCAAACAGCCGGAATTTCACAACAATCCGGTCCCCCGATGCGCTGACAGAGCCTGTCACAAGCGCCTGCGCATTGATCGCCTTCCAATCAGGATAGGCCACCGGCGCTTCAAAACTACTGACCCGCCCGATATGGGCCGAGGCAGGGATTTCGCGAAACAGCCCGGTTCCCGCCAGATCAGAGGCGATCACCCGCGCAATATTGACGGCATGTTCGCCTGCCGCCGCGTTTTCCGCGACAAAATTGGGCACGGCAAAGGGCAAGGGTTCGATCACGCCTTCGGTGATCACGATCCGCAACGGGCCATCTTGTGCCAGCGTCGGTTGGGCAAAGAAGCCCGCAATAATAAAGGCCACGATAAGCGCGGGGCTGAGGGTTCTGATCAGGGTCATTTGATCCTCATACTTTCCGGGTTAAATACCATTTCGATGTTACGCCATTGTTCGTATTTTTCAGGGGGAAGTTTGAAGCCAGAGGCCCCACAGCGAAGAACCGCTCGTCTTGCAGCCTCAAAAGCTTGTCTTGCCGCCGCGTCAGGGCCGCCTTCAAAGTCAATCATGCGGATAGAGCCTGCGTCCGGCACACCGTTTTCGGCAACCGACACCGCAAGCGTGATCGTCACACGCAAAGCATCCGATGACAAAGAGCCGACGTTCCAGCACGCCTGAACCGAGACGCGCAGCGCGTCTTTTTCGCCCGCAGTCATCGGCGGGCCGACCGGCGCATTGCTGGCAGAAGGGGCAGCGGGCCGCGTGGCCGCAGCAGGTTCGGCCGTGGCTTCGGCCAAGGCCGCCGCGATCGCGTCATTATTGGTGGGGGTTGCAGGGGCTTGCGCCACCGCCGCAGGTTTCACCGAGGGGCGCGGGCGTGGGCGCGCAGAGGCGGCCGGTGCTAAAGGTTCGGGCTTATTCGCTTCGGTCGCCAGTTCGGTGCCGGCCTCTTCGGGGGCCGCTTCGGGTTTTGCGTCTTCAACGACCTGAGCGTCAGGCGCCGCCTCTGGCGACACCTCAGGGGCTGGCGCAGGGTCGGGCCGCGCATCGGGTGCGGGTGCTTCGGTCGGAACCGGGGCCACCCGATCGGCGGGCTTGGGACGTGGACGCGCTTCGATAATGGGGGCCACAACGGGTGGTTCTTCGACCGCAACAGGGGCCGGTGGCGCGGGTTCGGGGGCCGGTTCTGGTTCGGGCAATGGGGCGGGTTCGGCAACCGTCGGGGCCACTTCCGGCGCGGGTGTTGGGTTTGGCGCGGGCGGGGTCTGCGGTTCCGGCGGTGTGTCAAGCGCAGGCACCGGCGGCGGCGCCTCGATCTCGGGCGCAACCGGTGCTGGCGTTGCAATCTCGGTCTGAACCGGGTCCGGCACGGGCGTAGTGGTGCTTACAGCCTGCATTGCATCAAATTCCGCACTGCTTAGCAACGACACCTCGGTGACGGCAAGTTCTGGCGGATCATCGTGACGGATAAAAAACCCGCCAATAGCCACATAAAGGATCAAGCCCGCATGCCCGATACCAGAAAAGAGAAGGCCCCGATCCATGGTTTGCGCCTAGCCGCCCGTGGCGCCAAAGGACGGGCCATCCGCATCGGTCACAAGACCGATATTGCGAAACCCGCCAGCATTCAACGCGCCCATAACCTGTGCCACCCGCGCATAGGGGATCGTGCCATCGGCCCGTAAAAACACCTTGTCACTGGTACGTTCAGCCGCCACGGCAAGCAGTTTCGGGATCAATTCGCCTTCAGCGACCTCTTGCGTCTGGATCAACAAGCGCCCGTCCGCGGCCATCGTGATGGTCAGCGGTTCTTCTTGCTCTTCCGGCAAAGCACTTGCGGCGGTTCTGGGCAGCTCGATCGGCACGCCAACCGTCAGCAATGGGGCTGCAACCATGAAAATGATTAGCAGCACCAACATCACGTCAACGAATGGCGTCACGTTGATCTCTGACATCGGCGCGGCAGAACGCCCGCGTCTGCGGCCCCGCCGTCCACCGCCCGAATTTTGCATCACCCCTGCACCCATGGCTCAGGCGTCCAACTGGCGCGACAGGATCGTGGAAAAC
>JBLIGH010000177.1:0-6886 GCA_047636855.1 Pseudorhodobacter sp. | reverse complement strand
ATGTTGATTAAATGGCGGAAGCGGTGGGATTCGAACCCACGGTAGAGTTCCCCCTACGCTAGTTTTCAAGACTAGAGCCTTAAACCACTCGGCCACACTTCCATACCGTTTGAACACTGGCGACAGGCTTGGGGATGATTTGCGCACCCTTTGCAGCCTTTCGCGGACGTGCCCGCACCCATTGTAACACCGTTTCTCGTTCTCTGCCCTGTGCTGGCGGGCCGGGTAACCCACACAAGCTTGCAAGACAACAGCTTTAACCACGCAGCCACAAATGCAGCGCTGCGCTGTCATAAAGACAGCTTCGGCGACATTCAAGCGCCTTACATGTCCGAAATTCAAACATATCGCCAAAGAGTGATACCGTTTTTCGCCGAAACCTTCCCCGACCCTTCCCACATGGCTGCCTTATGGATATGCTACGCACAAACGCGTGGCGACGAACGAAGCGAAACGGCGCCGTCAAAGAGGCAATGGAAACAACGCGGCACAGAATCCGCGGGGCAATGGGGACGAAACATGGCAGGCACATTGATCAGAAAACTGGTCTTGGGATCGGTGGCAGCGCTTGCGTTGTCAGGGTGCCAAGATGTCACCAACCCTTTCACCAGCAAGCAAGATGGGGCTGGTGAAGCTGGCACAAGCCCCTCTGCCACTTCGGTTCGATTGGTCGACCGCGATGTCGAAGCGCCTGACGTTTTTCAGGTCACGGATGATGCCCTATGGGATGGCAGGCCCTCTTTGGGGGGCGTTTGGGTGGCCTCGCCTGATGCGGTTGATCCCGAGCGCGTGATCTTGCGTAACCCGGGCAATGGAAAATTTGTGATTGCGGCATTGTTCCGGCGCGAACGGTTGAACCCCGGGCCACCATTGCAAATCTCGTCCGATGCCGCGGCCGCTTTGGGCATTTTGGCGGGTCAGCCAGCCAAACTGAACGTCACGGCGTTGCGGCGCGAAGAGGTTGCTATTGAAGCGCCTGACGCCACAAAGCCGATCCTGGACGCGAATGAAAGCGTGCAAACGACCACGCTCGACCCGATTGCCAGCGCCAGTGCTGCATTGGATAAGGTCGCGGCACAACCTACAATCACGCCGCCTATAGCCACAGCCCCCGCCGCCAGCAAACCTGCTGCCAGCAAACCCGCCGCCAGCAAGCCTGCTGCAAACGGTGCCAGAAACCTGATCCAGATCGGGCTTTTCAGTGTCGAGGCCAATGCCAAACGCGCCGCCGAGACGTTGAAAAAGGCGGGTATCACTGCTAATATCTTGAACGAAACCAGTCAGGGCAAAACCTTTTGGCGCGTGACTGCGGGCCCCGCAGATGCCGCTGGACGCAGTGCTTTGTTGGAAAAGGTTAAGTCACTTGGATTTAGTGACGCCTATTTTGTGTCGCGCTAACCCCTGTTTGCCTATTCGAGGACGTCCCCATGTTGCACCGACTTATCTTGCTGATCACCCTTATCGCATCCTTTGCGACCACGTCCGCTCAGGCGTTTGAGACGCGGGCCACGGCGGCTTGGGTCTATGACATGGCGACGGGCACGGTTTTGATGGACAAAAACGCCGATCAATCGCTGCCACCTGCGTCGATGTCGAAACTGATGACCCTGAACATGCTGTTTGAGGCGCTCCGCGATGGCCGCGTGACGATGGACACCCCATTTTCGGTCTCGGCCAGGGCGAGTGCGATGGGCGGCTCGACCATGTTCTTGAACGAACGGGACCGCCCGACAGCCTCTGATCTGATCCGCGGGATCATCGTCAACTCTGGTAACGACGCTTGCGTTGTGGTCGCCGAAGGTCTTGCCGGTACAGAAGAGGCTTTTTCGGCGCAGATGACTGCGCGCGGGCTTGCCTTGGGCATGACCAATTCGACGTTCACCAATGCCTCGGGTTGGCCAGATCCGAACCATCGCATGTCGATGCGCGATCTGGGCATTCTGGCCCGTCGCCTGATCGAGGAATTCCCGGAACATTACCCGATCTTCTCACAGACCGAATTCAACTTTGCCGACCGCGCCCCTGCGAACCGCTTCAACCGCAATCCCTTGCTGAAAATTGAAAGCGGTGCGGATGGCCTAAAAACCGGCCATACGATCGAGGCGGGCTACGGGCTTGTTGGATCTGCCAAACAGGGTGATCGGCGGATTGTGTTTGTGATCACCGGCATGACCAGCGAACAAGAACGCGCCGAAGAGGCCGAGCGGATCGTGAACTGGGCTTTCCGGCAGTTTGTGCTGAAAACGGTTGTCAAAGCCGGGCAACGCCTGTCAGAGGCCGAAGTTTGGCTGGGCGCTGCCGATACGGTCGGGCTGGTTGCTGCACAGGATTTGACGATGCTGGTGCCGGCCTTGGTGCAAGAAGGGCTGAACGCGCAGGTTGTCTATACCGGTCCGCTGCGCGCGCCATTTGCCGCCGGGCAGCAAGTGGCGGAACTGGTGATCACCGTGCCAGAACTGCCGCAGCAAACCATCCCATTGATCACCGAAAATGCTGTGGCGTCGGGGGGATTTGTCCAACGCCTGCTGAAAGCAACCGAAGTTTTGAGGGCTCAGGTGATGGGTGATGCCAATCCAGCGTCTTGATATGCTGCAAAGCACTGGGCGGTTTATCAGCTTTGAAGGCATCGATGGGTCAGGCAAAAGCACGCAGGCGCGGCTGCTGGCAAGCACATTGACGGCCTCTGGCTACCGCGTTCTTTTAACCCGCGAACCCGGCGGCAGTGCCGGGGCAGAAGAAATCCGCCGCCTCGTGCTGGAAGGCGAGCCTGATCGCTGGTCACCGCAAACCGAGATCTTGCTGTTTACCGCCGCCCGCCGGGATCATCTGGAAAAGACCATCCTGCCCGCTTTGGCGCGCGGCGAGGTAGTGATCACTGACCGTTTCGCCGATAGCACCCGCATGTACCAAGGCATTCGCCGCGGCGACGCTGGCGATGATCTGCGCGCGATGATCGACGACCTGCATAACCGCATGATCGGGGTCGAACCGGACCTGACCGTGCTGATTGATATTGACGCGGCGACGGGCCATTCCCGCGCTGTGGCCCGCGCCGGATTGGAACAACGGTTTGAGGATATGGGCAGCGATATGCAGGCCCGGATGCGCGCGGGGTTTCTGGACCTCGCCGCGCAAAACCCCGCCCGGTTTGCTGTGATCAACGGTGCGCGAACGGCCGATGCTGTGGCCGCCGATGTTCTGACCCGCCTCACCGCGCATTTGAACCGGATAAACGCATGAGCCGCGCGCCGTCTGTTGCATTGGAAGATCGCCCCGAACCGGACCGCGTGCCGGGCGCGCCGCACCCACGTGAAACGCAGACCTTGATCGGCCATCCCAAGGCCGAGGCGACGTTTCTGGACGCGTTCAACATGGGCCGCCTGCATCACGGCTGGATGATCACCGGTCCGCGCGGCCTTGGCAAAGCCACGCTGGCTTGGAAGATCGCGCGCTTTTTGCTGGCGACACCGGAAGAGGACGGCGGCATGTTTGCAGCCCCTGCTCCGCAACGTCTGGACATCCCCGCCGATCACCCTATAGCCCACCGCATGGCTGTGCTATCCGAGCCACGCTTGTATCTGCTGCGGCGGGCTTGGGATGACGATAAGAAAAAGCTGAAATCCGTGATCTCGGTCGATGAGGTCCGCAAGCTGAAAAGCTTTTTTACCCTGTCGGCGGCGGATGGCGGGCGCCGTGTCGCCATTTTGGACAGCGTGGACGAGATGAACCCAGCAGCGGCCAATGCTTTGCTGAAGCTTTTGGAAGAACCGCCCGCAAATGTGACGTTGATCTTGATCAGCCATCAACCCTTCAAACTGCTGCCCACCATTCGGTCTCGTTGTCGCGAATTGCGCCTTTTGCCGCTGAATGCGCAAGATATGGCCACGGCCTTGGCAGCCCTTGGCGAGCCGCCAGAAGATCCGGGCCGCTTGGCAGAGCTGTCGGGGGGCTCGGTCGGTGAGGCCGTGCGCATTTTGAACCTCGATGGGCTGAAACTTTATGCCAGCGTCATCGGGCTTTTTGCCACCCTGCCCCAGCTGGACCGCACCCGCGCGCTGGCGCTCGCTGACATCGGGGCGACCCGCGGGCAAGAAGAAAAATTTGACCTGATCTTGCTACTGATCGATCTTTTTCTGGCCCGGCTCGCCCGCGCCGGAACCATCGGTTTTTGCCCGCCAGAAGCCGCAAAAGGCGAGGCCGAGTTGATCGCGCGCTTGTCGCCCACCGCTTTTGCCGCGCGCGCCTGGGCCGATTTGGCGCAAACTTTGGCCGCACGCGCACGTCGCGGCAAAGCGGTGAACCTTGACCCTGCCGCACTTCTCATGGATATGGTTCTGAGGATTGACGAGACGGCGGGAATGCTCGCCCGGAAGTGAGCCAGTATGACCCTTGATAACCCCGCCAACACCGTACCCGAGATCGTTGACAGCCATTGTCACCTCGATTTTCCGGATTTTGACGGCGAATTGCCTGCTTTGATTGCCCGCGCACACGAAGCTGGTGTCAAGCGCATGGTCACGATCTGCACCAAGTTGAAAAACGAGCCCCGCGTGCGTGCGATTGCCGAAGAGAACCCTTCGGTCTTTTATGCCGCAGGCACCCACCCGATGAGTGCGGCAGAAGAGCCTATGACCTCGGTCGCTGAACTGGTGGCGCTGGCCCAACATCCGAAATTTGTGGGGATCGGCGAAACCGGGCTGGATTATCACTACACCGCCGAAAGCGCCGAGGTGCAAAGGCAAAGCCTGCGTATCCATATTGCGGCGGCGCGCGAAACCGGGTTGCCGTTGATCATTCATGCCCGCGCGGCAGATGATGACATGGCGCAGATTTTGCACGCCGAGCATCAGGCAGGCGCCTTCAGCTGCGTCATGCATTGCTTTTCCTCTTCGCCGGAATTGGCCAAAGCGGCGCTGGATCTGGGGTTTTATCTGTCGATTTCCGGAATTGCGGCTTTTCCGAAATCCAGTGAATTGCGCGCGATCTTTGCCGCCGCCCCGCTAGATCGAATTTTGCTGGAAACCGACAGCCCCTATCTGGCCCCGCCGCCATTTCGCGGGCGCCGCAATGAACCGGCCTATACCGCACATACCGCCAAAGTGGGTGCCGCGATTTTCGGGCTATCGCTGCCTGATTTCGCCGCTGCCACCTGCGCCAATTTCGACCGGTTGTTTTGGAAAGCACGCGCATGACGGCGAAATTGCGCTTCACCATTCTGGGCTGTGGATCATCGGGGGGCGTGCCACGCTTGGGCGGGCATTGGGGCGAATGCGACCCGAGCAACCCGAAAAACCGCCGTCGCAGATGCTCGATGTTGGTCGAGCGGGTGACCGAGGCTGGCGTGACCCGTGTGCTGATCGACACCTCGCCCGATATGCGCGAACAGCTTTTGGATGCGGGCATCGGCACATTGGACGGCGTGGTCTATACCCACGCTCATGCCGATCATATGCATGGCATTGACGATCTGCGCCAGATCGTATTCAACCTGCGCAAACGCTTGCCGGTTTGGGCCGACGGCCCCACCCAAAACGCGTTGATTTCACATTTTGGCTATGCTTTTGTGCAGCCAGAAGGCTCGCCCTACCCGCCAATTTTGGATCTGCAACCGCTGGACGGCCCGGTGACCGTAACGGGGGCCGGTGGGCCGTTGGTTTTGCAGCCCTTCACCGCCGATCACGGCTCGATGGAGGCTTTGGGTTTTCGGATCGGCGGCTTGGCTTATTTGCCGGATGCGGTTGCGATCCCGCCCGAAAGCTGGGAACTGCTGGAAGGCTTGGACATTTGGGTCGTGGACGCACTGCGTCGCACGCCCCACCCGACCCATGCCCATCTGGAGATGACTTTGGGCTGGATTGCGCGCGCAAAACCCGCCCGCGCTGTGATTACCAATATGCACATCGATCTGGATTACGCCACGCTAGAGGCCGAAACACCCGATCACATCACACCGGCCTTTGACGGCATGGTGCTTGAATTGCCTGCCTGACATGGAAGCGTTGCTCGAAGTTATTTTACCCGTTTTCCTTGTGCTCGGTTTTGGCTATCTGGCCGCTTGGCGAGGCTGGATCTCGCAAGCGGCTGTCGACGGCCTGATGGGTTTTGTCACCAATTTTGGCCTGCCTTTGCTGCTTTTCCGGTCTATCGCCGATCTCGATTTGTCAAAAACGCTGGATATTGGTCTGCTTGTCAGCTTTTTTGCCGGTGCCTTGGGCGCGTTTTGGTTGGCCTATCTGGCCGCACGATTTGTGTTTTCACGCAATGCGGTCGATGCCGTCGCCATCGGCTTTGCCGGCATGTTCTCTAACTCGCTGATGCTTGGCGTGCCGATCACCGAGCGGGCTTACGGTGCCGATGCGCTGGCCGCCAATTACGTTATCACCGCTTTTCACGCGCCCCTCATCTATACATTCGGCATCATGATGATGGAGATGTCGCGCGGCCACGACGGCGGCAGATCGGTACGCGAGGTCGCTAAACTGATCGTGCAAGGCGTTTTGCGCAACCCCTTGGTGATTGGCATTGCGGCGGGTTTTGCCGTCAACCTGCTGCATATTCCGCAACCCGCACCGTTTCAGGCGGCAACCGCAATGCTGGCGCAGTCGGCCCTGCCCGCGGCGCTTTTTGGGCTTGGCGGTATCTTGATGCGCTACAAGCCAGAGGGTGACTTGAAAACCATTGGGATGGTTTGCTGCGTCTCGCTCGTAGCCCATCCGGCGATTACGTATGGGCTGGGCCGGCATGTGTTTGATCTGGATACAGCCAAGCTACGCTCTGCCGTGATTACCGCCGCGATGGCCCCCGGCGTCAATGCGTTCCTATTTGCCAACATGTACGGCGCGGCCAAACGCGTCTCGGCCTCTACCGTGCTTTTGGCGACAGTGGC
>JBLIGH010000176.1:0-6949 GCA_047636855.1 Pseudorhodobacter sp. | reverse complement strand
TGGCGCGGTCAAGTTCTGCGGGCAGTTCCAGCCCGAAAAGCGACCAAAGCAGGCCCGCTATCAACGACAGGATCAGGGGGCGGCGGATCAGGTCGCGCAGGATACGGGCGATTATCGCCGCCATGCGCGGTTGCCCCTCGCCGCGACCAAGCGAGGCGATGATCAGGCAGGTTGGAACCAGCAGCAGGTTTTCGACCAGCAAGCACATTGCCAAGACGGTCGGCGCGCGCTCGGGGAATGCCAGCGTAAGAATCGGGAACGACATGTAACCGGAGTTTGAGCAGGCCACACCCATGATGCAGATAGCACTATGACCAAGGCGGCGTCCTTGGATGCGGTGAAACCAAAGCAAACCCAAGGCGACCATCAACAGCGAGGCCGCCGCATAGGCACCCATGAAGGAAACATCAAAGATCTCGACCAGATCACGCTTGGCGATGGCCGTGAACAGCATCGCGGGCAGGGCAATATTGATCACGAAGCGGCCAAAAATCCGCATATCAGCGGTCGAGAACAGGCCACCGCGTGTTGTCGCAAAGCCTAAGCCCACCACCATAAAGATCGGCAGGGTGATAGCGAGGACGGTGAACATTTAGCCGATCTGCCCGCGGATACCGCCGGTTTGCCCCCGATCCAGCAAGATATGATCCAGCAAGACACAAGCCATCATCGCCTCGCCCACAGGAACGGCACGGATGCCGACGCAAGGGTCGTGGCGGCCTTTGGTGATCAGATCAACCTCGTCGCCAGTTACCGTGACGGTTTGGCGCGGTGTCAGGATCGAAGAGGTTGGCTTGACCGAGAAGCGGACGACTACGTCTTGCCCGGTCGAGATACCGCCTAGAATGCCGCCTGCATGGTTGGAAAGGAACTCCGGTCCATTTGGCCCCATGCGGATTTCATCGGCATTCTCGATCCCTGTCAGGGCGGCGGCGGCCATACCCTCGCCGATTTCCACGCCTTTGACGGCGTTGATCGACATCATCGCTGCGGCAAGATCGGTGTCGAGCTTGGCATAGACCGGCGCGCCGATGCCTGCGGGCATGTTGCGGGCCGTGACCTCGATTATTGCGCCGACAGAGTTATGGTCTTTGCGCAGGGCGTCCAGATAGATCGCCCAATTTTCGGCAGCGGTGGCGTCAGGCACCCAAAAGGGGTTTTGGTCGATCTGGCCCCAGTCAAATTGAGTGCGGTCAATGCCATGCGGGCCCATTTGCACCATATAGCCGGTGATTTGCAGCGCAGGTGCCAGTTGCGCCAGTGCGACACGGGCAACACCGCCTGCGGCAACGCGGGCTGCCGTTTCACGCGCTGACGAGCGGCCACCGCCGCGCGGGTCGCGCAGCCCGTATTTCTGGTGATAGGTGATATCGGCATGACCGGGCCGAAACTTCTGCGAAATCTCGGAATAATCTTTAGAGCGCTGATCGGTGTTCTCGATCATCAATTGGATCGGTGTGCCGGTGCTGCGGCCCTCGTAAGTGCCCGACAGGATGCGAACCTGATCGGCCTCTTTGCGCTGGGTGGTGAATTTGTTTTGACCGGGCTTGCGCTTGTCCAGCCAAGGCTGAATATCCGCTTCGGTTAGTGCCAGCCCGGGCGGGCAGCCGTCAATCGTGGCACCAAGTGCCGGACCGTGGCTTTCGCCCCATGTCGTGACGCGGAAAAGATGGCCGAAGGTGTTATAGCTCATTGCCGATATCCCGTGGTTGCGCCTTTGGCTTTAGGCGAAATGCGCGATGCGGGCAACGGGGGTGGGGGGTGATCGGGCGGGATTTGGATATTTTCGCCGCAAAGAAGGGATCGCTAGCCAAGATAGGCCTTGAGGGCAGCGGGTGGGTTGGCCAGCAGCGCTTGCGTCGCGGTGGGTTGGGCCGCAACACCCTCGGCAATAAGGCAGGCCATTGGGCAAAGTGCGGCGGCATCGGCGGGGTCATGGGTGACCATCAACACGGTTGCATTTGTGTCGCGGCTTAGGTCGGCCACCAATGTCAGCATCTCGGCCTTCAGGGCGGGACCCAAGGCTGCGAAGGGTTCGTCCAGCATCAACACAGGCTTGGCGCGTAGCAAAGCACGGGCCAGCGCGGCACGGCTTTGCTGGCCACCCGATAGCTGCGCGGGTTTGCGCATGGCCATGCCCGACAGCCCCGTGCGGTCCAGCGCCGCCTCGATGCGCTGGTGATCCTTGGCCGTCAGGCGCAGGCTTGGCGCGATGCCCAAGCCCAGATTTTGCGCGATGGTCAGATGCGGAAACAGGTTTTGATCTTGGAACAGAATCGTAAGCGGGCGCAGACCGGGGGCAAGGGTCGTCAGATCTTGGCCCTGCCATAGGATGCGCCCGGATTTCGGTGTCAAAAACCCCGCCAACGCCGCCAGCAGGGTGGATTTGCCTGCGCCCGAGGGGCCGATCAGCGCCAGCCTTGTGCCGGGTTCGATCTGCCAATTGGCGCTTAGGGTGAAATCGCCTTGGGTCAGCATCAGCGCCTCAAGTTGAAGCATGGCGTTTTCCGATCATGTCAAAGGTTAGAAACAGCGCAAAACTGAGGCTGACCAGCAAAAGGGCTGCGCTGGCGGCGGCCTCCATACGGTAGGCGCCCATCAGGCCGTACACCAAAAGGGGCAGCGTCACCTGTTGCTCGCCCGCGAAGAGCGCGATGACGCCAAGATCACCCATCGACAGGGCCGCAACCAAACCTGCGGCAAAGCCCAAAGGGCGCGACAGGCGGGGCAGAATGATCCAGCGCAGCCTTGCGATGGCGGGCATGCCGAGGGCAGACGTCAGGCGACCATAATCGCGGTACAGGCTGCGGGCCTCGGGGGCCAGAATGCGAAAGGCAAAGGGCAGGGCCAAGGTGGCATTGACCAGCAAAGTGATGGGCAGCGCGAGGCTGGAGGGGCGGAAAAACGGTTGGATGATCAAGAACAGCCCCGTGCCCAGAACCAACGAGGACGCCGCGAGCGGTAAGGTTGCGGCCAGCGTCGGCCAGCCCGCACCGCGCGCTGCGGCCAGCGCCAGCAGCAAAGCCGCCGCCATGCACAGCAGGGCCGAGCCAAGCGCAATCGCAAGCGAGCGTGCTGCCGCCTCCCAAACGGATGCGGGCAGATCGATCAGGCCGGGCAGACCCGAATGGATGACTGAGCCAAGTGGCAAGGCGATGAAAACCGCGGATAGCAAGATCGCCGTTGCATCGATGTTGCGTCGCCAGCCTGCCGGGGAAGGCGGGCCGCCCAGCCGGTCCAGGCCTGCGCCAAAGCTTTCGGGCAGGGCGATGCGGGTCGACAGCAAATAGGCCAGCGCACAAATCCCGAATTGCACCAGCGCGAGGCGGGCGGCCGCTGGCAAGTTGAACTCGAATCGCAGGGCTTGGTAAATCGCCAGCTCTAGCGTGGTTGCGCGCGGGCCGCCGCCCAAGGTCAGAGCCACGGCAAAACTGGTCAGGCAGATGACAAAAATCACCAGCGCCGCACCCGGAACCACGGCGCGCAGCATCGGGCGCTCGATATGGCGGGCGATATCGGCGGGGTCAAAGCCAAGCGAGGCGGCAAGGCGGAAACGCTCGGATGGGATCGATTGCCAGCCATGCAGGATCATCCGCACCGCAAGCGGCATGTTCAAAAAGACATGCGCCAGCACGACGCCTTGCAGCCCGTAGATCGAGAAGCTTGGCAAGCCCGCCAACGCCAGCGCTTGATTGGCCCAACCGGCCCGCCCGAACACCGCCAGCAAGCCAAACACCGCCACAATCACCGGCAAGATGAACGGCGCGCCAAGCAGCGAGATCAGCAGCGTGCGCCCGGCAAATTGCCGCCGCGCCAGCGCCCGCGCCACAGGAATAGCCAGCAAGACCGAGGCCAAAGCCGATAGCGTCGCCTGCAATAGCGTGAAACGCAGCGCCGAGATTTCGGGCGCGGACAGGCTGAAACCTTTCAGCGCCAGCCCAAGGGCTGCCAACGGCGCCAGCAGCAGCGCAATAAGCGCCGCTGCAAGCAGGCCCGCGCTTAGCGTGACAGCGCGGTCAGCCATTCATCCAAAGCGCCCTGACGCGCCGCCTGTGCTTCACCCGCCGAAAACAGCAACGAGGTTTCGGGGGTTATCATCTGCTCAAACCCCTCGGGAAGGCCAGCGGCAGGCATATGCGCCGGATACATCCAGTTTGTGGTGGGGATGATGGTTTGAAACGCGTCAGAGCCCATGAAGGCCAAAAACGCATCGGCAAGTTCAGGCTGCGGTGCAGCCACCAGTTTGCCCGCAACCTCGACCTGCATGTAATGGCCTTCGGCGAAGGCTGCGGCGGCTTTGGTATCGTCGCTTTCGGCAATCAGGTGATAGGCGGGCGAGGTGGTGTAGGACAAAGCCAGATCAGCCTCACCGTCCAAAAACAGGCCGTAAGCCTCGGACCAGCCGGGGGTGACGGTCACGATATTATCCGCCAATGCCGCCCAGATTTCAGGCGCGCGGTCGCCGTAAGCCGCCTTGACCCACATCAGCAACCCCAATCCGGGGGTAGACGAACGCGGATCCTGGATCACGATCTTCAGGTCGGAGGCGGCCAGTTTCTCGAAGCTTGTTGGCGCGTCGGGCAGCTTGGTTTTATCATAGACGAAGGCGAACCAGCCCCAATCGAAGGGCAAGAAATTCGGGTCGTCAAAGGCAACAGGAAGGCTGTTTGCGGCGCGTTGGCCATGGGGTGCGAACAGGCCGGTGGCGGTGGCCGCGGCGGTTAGATTGGTGTCCAGCCCCAGCACGACCGAGGCATCCGAGTTCGCGCCTTCCAGCTGAACGCGGGCCAAAAGTGCCGCACCGTCGCCCGCCCCCACAAATTTCAGATCGCAGCCGCAGGTTTCTTCAAAGGCTTTTTCCACCGCCGGGCCG
Source organism: Pseudorhodobacter sp. (assembly GCA_047636855.1). GTDB lineage: Bacteria > Pseudomonadota > Alphaproteobacteria > Rhodobacterales > Rhodobacteraceae > Pseudorhodobacter. The sequence goes on along the minus strand of JBLIGH010000176.1, from coordinate 2,076 downwards.
GGGCCCCATTCCGAGGTGAAGCTGTCATAGGTCAACACTGTCAGCACCGGCGTTTGCGCCAATGCCATTGGTGCCAAGCACAGGAAGGATAGGGTAAGGGGTAGGACTTTCACTGTAATCTCCATCTTGACGGATTGGGTCTGGGATGGAGCACGCCATACCTTCCCTCCGCCGGTTCTAACCGGTTCAGGTTCTACGGGTTCACGGCACCGATTTACATCAGCCGCATCTCAGCCCTTTTCAGGGAACCCCGAGGTGGGGCCGACCCTAGGTCAGCCCCTTTGGTTTCGCAAGTTGGTTTATTGGCTTAGCCCGCGCTGCCATTCGGCGATGGCGGTTTCGCGCAATTCTGCCGATTCGTCTTCGGAATAGAACAGCGTTTTCGGCGGAAGCATCAGCTGCGCGAATTCCGGCGGCAGCTTTTCCGCGGCAAGCTTCACCGGAAAACCGAAATTGGTGCTGGGGATCATGGTCTGAAACCCTTCTGACAAGATGTAATCCATAAACGTCTGCGCCAGTTCCGGCTGGTCGGTTCCGGCAATCTGCGCCACTGTTTCCGCGGTAAAATAGTGCCCCTCGTCAAAGATCGCAGCGACCTTGGTAAAGTCTTTCTCGACGATCATGTGATAGGCGGGCGAAGTGATATAGCTCATCACCATATCAGCCTCGCCCCGCGTGAACAGACCATAGGATTCGGACCAGCCCTTGGTCACAGTCAAGATTTTGGGCGCCAGTGCCCGCCAATAGTCTTCGGCCTTATCGCCGTAAATCGCCTTGACCCACAGCACCAAAGCCAGCCCAGCACCCGAACTGCGCGGGTCTTGAATGACGATTTTCACGTCTTCAGGCAGGGTCAGAAGGTCCGCGAAACTGGTCGGCGGATTGGTCAGCTTGGTGTTGTCATAGATGAATGCTGTGTCGCCGTAATTGAACGGCAGAAAAACACCGTCCGTCCATGTGATCGGCAGTGTCAGGTCGTCAAGCCGTTGATTATGCGGCGCAAACAGGCCGGTTTCGCGGGCGCGTTTGGTTTCATCCGTGGCCATGCCGATGGCGATATCGGCCTCGGTGTTTTCGCCCTCCAGCATCAGGGTCGGGATAATATCGCCGGTGCGGTATTGCAGATCGCAGGCGCAAAACGCCTCGAATGCCGCTTCAATTGCGGGGCCGGGGCCCCATTCAGAGGCAAAAGAGGAAGAGGCATAGACAGTCAGCAAAGGCGTGTCCGCCAAAGCAGGTGCAGCCGAAAGGATCGAAATTGTAAGAAGTCGTTTAAGCATATCAGCTCTCCATAAACGACGGCGAAAGTCGGGATGGATCAGCCCATACACCTTCCCTCCGCCGGTACTAGCCGGTTCAGGTTCGACGGGTCTGCTTGCGCATCTCAGCCCTTTTGAGGCACCCCGAGGTAGAACTGAGCATAAGGCAAATACGGCAGGAGGCAACCGTAAAGCGGCGGTGGTCGCTTGGGGGTGACGTAAAGCTTGATGGATGGCCAAGCTGGGACAACCGACTGTCTGTCAGGGCGAGGCTTTACGCAGTTCCAAACCGAGCACGGCCTTCCAGATAGGCACTGCGGTCCGGTTTCGTCGTCATCATCGTTTCTCGCCAAGCTTCTTGTTCGGCATTGATGACGGCCAATTCCCAGACACAGGCGATGACCGGTCTTTTCACGGTGTCCATCGGTTTTTCCGCACCATAAAGTTGACGGTGGATATGCTGACACAGCACAGAACCCTGAATCCACCAATGCGCCGAGATCGAAACCCCCAGATCGCCGGGGTGAACGATGACAAAGCCCAGACCGTTGTCTTCGCCCTCTGCGGTGATCATGGGCATCACATCTTGGGTCAGGAAACGCTGCGCATCAGATAACATGCCCTCGGTGATTTCTGTGCCTTCAGCGAGCAGGCCATAGACCTTGAACTGCCGCGCGCCAATGTCCCAAACAGCATGATGCGACAGCGCGCGGGGGCGGTAGACGTCTAGGAATTGAGAATTCCTTTTGTATCCTCGGGCGGGCCAGCTTATCCAAGGCTAACGAACGCAGGGCAAAGGTCAAGCTGGGTACAAACC
>JBLIGH010000175.1:0-7048 GCA_047636855.1 Pseudorhodobacter sp. | reverse complement strand
TTAGCATTTGATCTACATAGTAGATTTTGGCTCCGGCGGTAGGGATCGAACCTACGACCAATTGATTAACAGTCAACTGCTCTACCGCTGAGCTACGCCGGAACACGTGGGCCGTATAGCAATGGTAATCGGGGGCGTCCAGAACCTTTCGTCACAAAACGCACATTCTTTTTGCTGTCGCCTACTGGCGGGGCGGAAAAACCGAATGGCGGTGGTGCGTGGACGTGTATTTAGTCAGATTTTTCCCTACGCAAGCCGAAACAGAGCGTTTGGGCTAAGGCGGGGATCGGCTGTAACCTGTTGTTGATTATGCAGTTTTATCAAATGTGCTAAAACATTGCGTTCGGCGGCAGCCAACAACGCGACAGGAACATCTTGATAAAGGTGGCGGGTGATTTCGGCGGGTGTCGCTGGTTTTTGGCCCAAAAGCCGCAGAATAGCTGCTTCGCGCGCTTGGCGGTGATCGCGAAGCGTGTGCATCCGTTGTGACGGGACTTCTATCGCATCGCCATGACCGGGGAAAAACCGCTGCCAGGACCGTGCCAATAACCGCTCAATAGAGGACATGAATGCGGCCATATCACCGTCTGGGGGCGAGATTAAGGATGTTGACCAGCCCATGACGTGGTCACCCGACAACAGATAGCCCTCAAAGGCAAAACTGAGGTGATTGGCCATATGGCCCGGCGTGTGGATGGCCTCCAACGACCAATCCGAATGGGCTGTTTTCTGGCCGTCTTTCAGCAAGATATCGGGGCGAAAGTCCATATCGACGCCTTCGCCGCCTGCAAGGTGCCCTTGTTTCGAAAGCTGCATCATCTGATCGCTGCGCCCGGCGAAAGCGTCACCATATCCCAAAATAGGGGCACCCGTTGCCGCGGCGAGTTTGTGCGCCAAGGCAGAATGGTCCAGATGGGAATGTGTCACGAAAATATGGCTGATCCGCTCGCCCGTGCTCAACGCGGACAGCAGGGTTGCAAGATGGCCTGCATCGTCGGGACCCGGATCAATCACAGCTACGTCGCCTGTGCCGACCATATAGGTATTTGTGCCGTGAAGCGTCATCGGCGACGGGTTCGGCGCCAAAATGCGGCGCAGGCCCGGCTGGGGGTGATCTATTGGCGCTGGACGGTTTGGCATGCGGTGACCTTTCTGCCCGCCATTGCGCGGATTGGCGGTTTCTATCATCTTATCGGATCGGCAGAAGTGGTGCTGGCACTTGGGGCGGGACGGGGTTATTCTGGCATATGTTTAACCGGCTCAAATATCTTTTGCCACGTGGTCTTTATGGCCGGGCGGCGCTTATCTTGATTGTGCCGATTGTCACAATTCAATTGGTGGTCTCGGTTGCGTTCATTCAGCGCTATTTCGAGCGCGTTACGCATCAGTTGACCGGCAGCACGGTGATCGAGATCAATTATCTGCTGGAACGTGTTGCCAGCGCACCCGATTTGGAAACGGCACAGGCGGTGGTCGCAAGGCTTGCGTCGGGTCTTGACCTGCAAGCGCGATTGCCCGCCCCTTTGGATGAGGCGACGGATTACCGCCAATGGCAGGATCTGACGGGCGGCGAGGTGATCTTCGTTCTGCGCCGCGATGTCCCGGATGTTCTATTCGTTGAATTGCGGGCGAATTTGGGGCTGGCGCGCCTTTGGGTGAACAGCGCAAAGGGCCCGGTTTTATTTTTGATCGATCGGGGGCGCCTTTCGGCGTCCAACCCGCATCAGCTTTTGGTGCTGATGATTGCGACCTCCGTCTTGATGACGATTGTGGCCTATTATTTCTTGCGCAATCAGCTGCGCCCGATCACGTTGCTTGCAGATGCCGCAGCGGCCTTTGGCAAAGGGCAAAATGTGGCCTACCGACCGCGCGGCGCGCAAGAGGTCAGGGCGGCTGGCAATGCTTTTTTGGATATGCGCGGGCGGATCGAAAAGCAAATTGAGCAGCGCACCTTGATGTTATCGGGCATCAGCCATGATTTGCGCAGCCCGTTGACCCGGTTGCGCCTTGGTTTGTCGATGCTGCCGGAAGCCGAGGAAACCGAAGATTTGTTGCGCGATGTCGCGGATATGCAGCGTTTGGTGGACGAGTTTCTGTCGTTCGCGCGCGGCGATGCGATGGAACAATCGGAAAGCGTCGATCCGCAGGATTTGGCCCGCCGGATTGTCGAGAATGCACAGCGGACAGGGCAGGCGGTGGTGCTGAAGCTGGCAGAAGGGCAGGGCATGGCGGTTATGCGCCCCAGTGCGATCACGCGGGCGCTGGAAAATCTGATCGGGAATGCAGTTCGATATGGCAAGAATGCCGAGGTGTCGGTGATCGTTACACCGCGCTTGGTGCGGTTTGTGGTCGAAGACGACGGCCCCGGTATCGCGATCGCGCGGCGCGACGAGGCCTTGCACCCTTTCACGCGACTGGATGCCGCACGCGACCCTAATCGTGGTGGTGGGGTCGGGCTTGGGCTATCGATCGCGGTCGATATTGCCCGCAGTCATGGTGGCACGCTACGGTTGGGGGAAAGCCCGTCTTTGGGGGGATTGCAGGCCGAACTGATTATCGCGCGTTAAGCCGTTATCTGGGGGCCGCACTGACCGTCACCCAATAGGTTCGCCTGTCTGCCCCGATGGCGACGCCCACGCCAAGCTCTTGTACATTGCGGTCCAATATGTTGCGACGGTGCCCTTGCGAGCCCACCCATGCAGCAACCATCGCCGCTGCATCCGTGAAGTTGCCAACGTTCTCATTTCCGGCCCGAAACCTGTAACCGACACGGCGAAACCGGTCACGCAGATCCGACCCATCGCTGCCTTCATGCGATATTTTCTGCTGATCGGCATTGTCGCATGCATGGCTCTGTGCCGCCGCGTCCAAACGGGCCGAGGTTTTCAAGGCCGTCAGCCCCGAACGCAAGCGCTGTTGATTAATTAGCTTTGCGACTTCGGCGCGGCTTTTGTCGGCGCGGTCCGGCAAGGAACAGGCCAATGACATGCCAGGCAGGCCAAAGGCCAAAGCGATTCCCAATCCCATCTGTGAAAGCGATATCATTAGGATCCTGTTTAGATTGATTTGCTATCCAAACACAGAATGCAGACTGGGGGACTTGTATGCAACCCGGGCTCTGCCCATCAGCGACGCTTTGCCGTGAACAAATGTTCGGGACCAGCACGTAATTCACCCCATGCCCTTGCAGGGGGCGGCACGCACAACTAAGACTCGGGTAATCGCTCTAAGATATTCCTTCTCAGGTAAACAGGCAGGCGCAGATGAAAGATCCAGTAGAACACTATATGAACACCCTTGTTCCAATGGTTGTGGAACAGACCAGCCGCGGTGAACGCGCCTATGATATTTTCAGCCGGATGCTGAAAGAAAGGATCATCTTCCTTTCTGGCCCGGTGCATGACGGCATGTCATCGCTGATCTGCGCACAGCTTTTGTTTCTTGAGTCGGAAAATCCTTCCAAAGAAATCTCGATGTATATCAATAGCCCAGGCGGTGTTGTGACCTCTGGCTTGTCGATCTATGACACGATGCAATATATCAAGCCGAAGGTTACGACCTTGGTGATTGGTCAAGCGGCATCGATGGGGTCGTTGCTGTTGACTGCAGGCCAAAAAGGTATGCGGTTTAGCTTGCCCAATTCCCGCGTGATGGTCCACCAGCCCTCTGGCGGATATCAGGGTCAGGCGACCGACATCATGATTCACGCCCGCGAAACCGAGAAGCTGAAGCGCCGCTTGAACGAAATCTATGTGCATCACACCGGGAATACCTATGAAACGGTCGAGGCGGCGCTAGAGCGGGATAACTTTATGACGGCCGAAGATGCCAAGGAATGGGGTTTGATCGACGAAATCCTTGAAAACCGCGGCAAAGCCGAAGACGAAGCGAAGTGAGAAAATGCCCCCGAAAAGCAATGGCTGCTTGGGGGCGATTTGACATTGTGAAGGCGGTGGCCTTGGCCTAAGCTTTCCAACAGCGCCCTTTTGGGCAATGCAGTGCAGAGGAATACGATGGCGAATAACTCAGGCAGCGACAGCAAAAACACTCTCTATTGCTCGTTCTGTGGCAAGAGCCAGCACGAAGTGCGCAAGTTGATTGCGGGGCCGACGGTCTTTATCTGTGATGAATGCGTAGAGCTTTGCATGGATATCATTCGTGAAGAGACGAAAACCTCGGGGCTGAAAGCCACTGAAGGGGTGCCAACGCCGCGCGATATTTGCAACGTTTTGGATGATTATGTCATCGGTCAGGTGCATGCAAAACGCGTGTTATCGGTCGCTGTTCACAACCATTACAAGCGGCTCAATCACTCGTCGAAATCGGATATCGAGCTCGCGAAGTCCAATATTTTGCTGATCGGTCCAACGGGTTGCGGTAAAACATTGTTGGCGCAGACGCTGGCGCGGATTTTAGATGTGCCCTTCACGATGGCGGATGCCACCACGCTGACAGAGGCGGGCTATGTTGGGGAGGATGTCGAAAACATCATCCTGAAACTGTTGCAAGCTTCGGAATATAATGTCGAGCGGGCGCAACGCGGCATCGTCTATATTGACGAGGTCGATAAGATCACGCGCAAGTCTGACAATCCCTCGATCACCCGTGACGTTTCGGGCGAAGGCGTGCAGCAAGCGCTTTTGAAGATCATGGAGGGTACGGTTGCATCCGTTCCGCCGCAAGGTGGGCGCAAGCATCCGCAGCAAGAGTTCTTGCAGGTCGACACAACGAACATTCTGTTCATTTGTGGTGGCGCTTTCTCGGGGTTGGAAAAGATCATTGCGCAGCGCAACAAGGGCTCTGCCATTGGCTTCGGCGCCGAGGTAAAAGACCCTGATTCGCGCGGCGTGGGCGAGATGTTCACCGAGCTAGAGCCAGAAGATCTGCTGAAATTCGGGCTTATTCCAGAATTTGTGGGGCGTTTGCCCGTTATTGCTACGCTCACAGATCTGGATCAAGACGCATTGGTGACCATTCTGACTGCCCCAAAGAATGCTTTGGTCAAGCAGTACCAGCGGTTGTTCGATATCGAAGGCACGCAGTTGACCTTCACCACGGATGCGCTGTCTGCCATAGCCAAGCGCGCGATCAAGCGCAAAACCGGTGCGCGTGGTTTGCGTTCGATCATGGAAGATATCTTGCTGGATACCATGTTTGAATTGCCGGGCATGGATGATGTGCAAGAAGTCGTGGTCAATGAAGAGGCCGTGAATTCTGGGGCCAAACCATTGCTGGTCCATACCGACCGCAAGAAGAAAGAGCCGGCTACGGCCGGCTAATTCTAGCTGTCAGGCGCAGTCAAAGAGGCGGGTTTAGGCCCGCCTTTTTCTTTTGCGCTTGAACCTTGTGTATTTGCGACGGTTCAGGCTGGACCTTGGACGCGCCTTGCGCCATATGAGTATAAAGAGTACCGGAGGCTTCGATGTATTTCCTCAAACGCCTGTTGACCTGGTGGAACAGCCAGACAATCAGCACTCAGCTTTACACTTGGCGCAATGGCCAGAAGGTTGGCGAGGATGAGCAGGGTAATATTTTTTACCAAACGAAGGACGCCAAGCGTCGCTGGGTGATTTACAATGGCGAATCCGAAGCAACGCGGGTCACGCCAGATTGGCATGGCTGGCTGCATTTCACTTGGGATCAACCGCCGACGGAAATCCCACTGGTTCATAAGCCATGGGAAAAGCCACATCTGGAAAACCTGACTGGCACGGATGCGGCCTATGTTCCCACCGGCTCGATCCGCCGCGCGGACCCAGCACCGCGCCGTGATTACGAGGCTTGGCAGCCCGAATAGGGTGGTTGAGGCTGCGGGATAGGGCATTTATGAAACTGGGAACGGGTCTTTTGCTGGCGATGCTTCTTGTCGGTCCGGCCATTGCAGATACCGCGGTGCAGGCCCCGGGCGGCGTGGTGCGCTGGCTTGACAAGGTTTCGGGCGAGACCGGTGATATCGAACTTTCGCGCGGGCAGAGCGGCAAAACTGGGCGGCTGACAATTCAGCTGGATGATTGCCGCTATCCCTCCGAAGACAGCGCTTTGGAAGCCTATGCGCATCTGACAATCATGGATCGGCTGTCGATAGAGCCGGTTTTTTCGGGTTGGATGGTTGCCGATAGTCCGGCGCTTTCGGCACTCGACCATTCCCGCTATGACGTTTGGATATTGCGCTGCCTGACAGAGTGACGGTCCGGGGCATAGCCTTTTGGCTCAAACTCTGCCTGCTGAGTAAGCGCTGCTTTTAATTGCTTTTGATACGATGCGCGGCCGACCTCTATCGCCCCGAGCGATGCCAGATGCGGCGTCAGAAACTGCGTGTCAAACAATGTGAAGCCTCCGGCCTTTAGCCTATGAACCAACCAAGCCAGCGCCACTTTGGAGGCGTCCGTCCTGCGCGAGAACATGCTTTCGCCAAAGAAGGCCCCACCAAGCGTCACACCGTAGACACCGCCAACCAGGCAGCCTTCCTCCCATACCTCAAGCGAATGCGCGAAGCCTGCACGGTGTAGCTTTAGGTAGAGGTTGAATATCGTATCATTGATCCAGGTTTCAGGCCTGTCAGCGCAAGCTGCAACAACACCTGCAAAATCAGTATTTGTTCGAATTGTGCAATTCCAATTCAAAATTCGCCGCGAAAGGCTGCGTGAAATGTTGAATTCATCCAGAACAAAGACACCACGCCGGGTTGGATCAACCCAATACAATTCGCTTGAATCGCGGCTTTCAGCCATCGGAAAAAGCCCGATGGAATAGGCATGTAGTAAAAGGTCTGGGGTGATTTCAGTCATGGCAAAAGCGGGCGGTGGCTGTTTGCCAACCGCCCAAACCCTTTAGCCAAACTGACGTTCCAGCCATTTTTCCAGCCAATGGATATTGTATTCGCCATTCTGAACATCCGGCTCTGCCAAAAGCGCGTGAAACAATGGTACCGTCGTGTCGACACCATCAACGATCAATTCGCCCAACGCACGTTTCAGGCGGGCCAAAGCCTCGGGCCGGTCGCGACCGTGCACGATCAGCTTGCCGATCAGGCTGTCGTAATACGGCG
>JBLIGH010000174.1:0-7069 GCA_047636855.1 Pseudorhodobacter sp. | reverse complement strand
GCCGTGCAATCGGATGTTTTGGACGCCAATATCCCGGCATCATTGCGTGACCCGGCCGGCCATTGGTTTGGCCTGACCAGCCGCGCCCGGATCATCTATGCCTCTAAGGACCGCGTCGCGGACGGCGAGGTGACAACCTACGAAGACCTCGCTGACCCGAAATGGAAAGGCCGGATCTGCACCCGCTCGGGGACGAATGATTACAACGTCGCCTTGCTTGGGGCCGTTATTGCGCATCACGGCCCGGACGCGGCCAAGACTTGGGCCGAGGGGCTGAAGGCCAATCTTGCCCGCAAACCCGCTGGCGGCGACCGCGATCAGGTCAAGGCGATCTGGGCCGGTGAATGCGATATCGCCATCGGCAACACCTATTACATGGGGCAGATGCTGGCCGACCCAGAGCAAACCGAATGGGCCAATTCCGTGCGCGTCACCTTCCCGGTCTTCGAGGGTGACGGTACGCATTTGAACATCTCGGGTGTCGCGATGACCCGTTCCGCGCCCAACCGCGAGGCGGCATTGCAGTTGATGGAATGGTTGTCCAGTGACCCCGCGCAAAAGCTTTATGCCGAAACCAACCATGAATTCCCGGTCAAGCCAGGGGTTGAACGCTCGGCCCTGGTGAAAAGCTGGGGTGAGTTTGCGCCCGACAGCCTGAACCTGTCGGTCGTCGCGGCAGAGCGTCCAGCCGCCTTGCGGATCATGGAAGAGATCGACTTCGACGGTTGATCCGATATCCGGGGGCGCGCCAACGCCCCCGGTTTTCGTCTGTGGACAATCCCAGCGCACTGCGCTTTTGTGCACCAGAAACCAATGCTCTGGGGGTCCCATGACTGCGCGTAAAATCATCATCGATACCGATCCGGGGCAAGATGACGCTGTGGCCATCTTATTGGCGCTTGCCAGCCCGGCAGAGCTGGACGTCCTTGGCATTACCGCGGTGGCGGGCAATGTGCCGCTGCCCCTGACCGCCAAGAACGCACGCATTGTCTGCGAGTTGGCGGGGCGGCCCGATGTCAAAGTCTTTGCGGGCTGCGAGGCACCGCTGAAGCGCAAGTTGGTAACGGCAGAGCATGTTCACGGCAAAACCGGCCTTGATGGCCCGGTGATGCCGGACCCGGTGATGCCCCTGCAACCCGGCCACGCGGTTGACTTCATCATTGAAACCCTGCGTGCGCAGCCCGCCGGCACCGTAACGCTTTGCCCGCTTGGCCCGCTGACCAATATCGCAACGGCCTTTGCGCGTGCCCCCGATATCGTGGCGCGGGTGCAAGAAATCGTGCTGATGGGTGGGGCTTATTTCGAGGTGGGAAACATCACCCCAACGGCAGAATTCAACATTTACGTCGACCCAGAAGCTGCTGATATTGTTTTTAAATCCGGTGTTCAGATTGTGGTGATGCCACTGGATGTGACGCATAAAGCCCTGACCACCGCCCGACGCGTTCAGGCCTTTCGCGACCTCAAAACCAAGCCGGGGCAGATGGTTGCGGAATGGACCGATTTTTTCGAGCGTTTCGACAAAGAGAAATACGGCTCGGAAGGTGCGCCGCTGCATGATCCTTGCGTCATCGCCTATCTGATCCAGCCCGATCTGTTCGGCGGCAGGCATGTGAATGTCGTGGTTGAAACCGGATCAGAGCTAACCCTCGGCATGACCGTCACCGATTGGTGGCGCGTCACCGATCGGCCCGCCAACGCAACCTTCATGACCCAAATCGACGCCGATGGTTTCTTTGCTTTGCTGACCGAACGGATCGGGCGGCTATAGCGGCAGCTTGCTTTGATCGCACCTGCTAGGAAGGCAGGCCTCAATGGCGTGCTGCGCAGGGCGTTTTGGGTCACGAGGCAAAACAGGCCGCGCGACCAAGACAGGCTCAATCATTCGGCAAAATAATCGAGAAGGTGCTGCCTTCGCCCTTCACGCTGGCAATTGCCAAGCGGCCACGGTGGCGGTTGATGATGTGCTTCACAATCGCCAAGCCCAACCCCGTGCCGCCTTTTTCGCGCGAACGGTGGCTGTCGACCCGGTAGAAGCGTTCGGTCAGGCGCGGCAAATGCACGGCATCTATGCCTTCACCTTGGTCGATGACATCAATCCTCAGCGCTGGGGCGCGCAGGACAACATCGAGGTCGATATGGGTCAAGATCACGCTGACATTCTGACCGACGCCGCCATATTTCACCGCGTTTTCAAACAAATTACTCAGAACCTGCGTGATCTGATCGCCATCGGCGCGCAAAAGGACCGGATCATCACTGCCGCTCAGCGTTAGCACTGTGCCATTGCTGGTCGCCAATTCGCGCAAATCAGAGCCGACGCGCCGCACCAATGCCGCGATATCGATGCTTTGCGTCGGGCGCACACGTTCGCTCGCCTCGACCCGGCTTAGCGACAATAAATCGCCCACAAGCCGGTTCATTCGGCCCGCCTCGCGCGCCATCACCGATAAAAACCGCTCGCGCGCTATGGGGTCGGATTTGGCGGCCCCCTGCAAGGTTTCGATGAACCCAAGCAAAGCCGTCAGCGGCGTGCGCAGTTCGTGGCTGACATTGGCGACGAAATCGCGGCGAAACTGCCCCAACTGCTCTTGCTCGCTGATATCTTCAAACGCACATAGCACGCCGCTTTGATCTTCCCCCTCAACCGGATTGACCGTAACGCGAAACACGCTTTCGCTAGAGGCGCCCGCGATAACATGCCGCCCGATCCCAGGCTGCGCCATGCGCAAACCCGTATCGATGCACGCCATCAAGGACGGCTGGCGAAAAGCATTCGGGTACAACCGCCCCACAATTGAATCCCCCAACAGCGCACGTGCCGACTGATTTGCAGCTAGAATACGCTCGTTCCAACCAATCAAAACCAAGGGCATCGGGATCGCTTCAAGCATAGCGAGCGTTAGTTTACTATCCATTTAGCGCAGTCTAATCCTCTGATTTGATACAACAGTTTTCATCAATTGTGTTTAAAATGCAAAAAAGACTCTTGTCGTACCGTTAATCATCACTACAACTTTTACGCGAAAGATGCGTAACGTTCGTATTCTGAGAGTTCCTAGCTGGCATTCGGCCGCAACAGCCCACGGGAGGAGCATTGCAGATATGGCCCTACTTGCAAGGTTGATTTCAACCTACTGCGGCACAGAATGCAATTCTGTTGCCAGAGGCGTCGTATGATTATGCCTTCGACGATAAACGCAGGTTATGCAGCACTTTTGCTTGATGTTCCAAACGGGTTCGACCTCTCTAGCCTATGCCATAGGCCCGACGCGGTAATCTCGTTGCGGATGAATATGCTAAACGAAACTCTGCTGCGGACGCTTAAACCGCGCAGCATCGTCGTCCAGCTTTTTGCCCCAAAATTTGATGTTCTGGACGTTTTGGAACGCTTGAATGGGTGGAACTATCGCGGCAGGGTCATCATGCTTGCACCGCCCCTGCCCAAACGTGACATTGTGCTGCACGAGTTGCGCGCCCATGGTGCACCGCTTCGCATTCAGCTGCTTGTGGCACCGACGTAAAAAGGGCGCGCGCGCGAAATCATCGCCAGTCCAGCACCACTTTGCCCGACAGGCCAGACCGCATCGCTTGAAATCCGGCTTCAAAATCATCGACCTTGAACCGGTGCGTGATAACCTTGCGCACATCCAGACCGTTTTCCAGCATCGCGATCATCTTGTACCAGGTTTCAAAAATCTCGCGCCCGTAGACGCCTTTGATCGTGATCGCCTTGAACACGATCCTGCTCCAATCCACAGGGCTTTTTCCCGGCGGGATGCCCAGCATCGCAATGCGCCCCCCCATCACCAAAGCTTCTATCATTTGATCCAGCGCACGTTGATTGCCGCTCATTTCCAGCCCAACATCAAAGCCTTGTTTCATCTTGAGCCGGGCCACCACATCTGACAGATCTTCCGTTGCCACATTCACCGGCGTTACATCCGCCACCTGTCCTGCCAGCTCAAGCCGCGCCGGATTGATATCGGTGATCACCACATGGCGCGCACCGACATGGCGCGCCACTGCGGCCGCCATGATACCGATCGGCCCTGCCCCGGTGATCAGCACATCTTCACCAATCAAATCAAACGACAAGGCCGTGTGCACCGCATTGCCCAGCGGGTCGAGGATCGCCCCAATCTCGTCATCAATCGCATCCGGTAGCGGCACGACATTGAAGGCGGGCAAGCGCAAATATTCCGCAAAGGCCCCTTGTTCGTTCACGCCGATGCCCCGCGTCGCCGGATCAAGGTGAAATTTACCCGCACGGCTTTGCCGGCTTTGCTTGCCGATCAGATGCCCCTCGCCCGAGCATCTTTGCCCAATCTCCAGCCCTTCAACATTGCGCCCCAGCTCCACAATCTCGCCAGCAAACTCATGGCCCGTAACCAAAGGCACCGGCACGGTTTTCGCGGCCCACTCGTCCCAGTTCCAAATGTGGATATCGGTGCCGCAGATCCCGGTCTTGGTGATGCGGATCAGCACATCATCGGGACCGATTTCGGGAACAGGACGGTTTTCCATCCAAAGTCCGGCTTCTGGGCGTGCTTTTACCAATGCTTTCATATCATTGCGCATCACAGCACCCCTGTGGCTTTGCCAGCGGCCCGAAACGCCGCCAGCCCGAAATCGAGGTCATTCCTGGTCAGCGCCGCATTCATCTGCGTCCGGATCCGCGCCCGCCCCTTGGGAACGACCGGAAAGAAGAAACCAGCCACATGCACGCCGCGCTCGGCCAAAGCCTGCGCCATATCCTGTGCCAAACGCGCGTCGCCCAGCATCACCGGAATGATCGGATGCTCGCCTGCCAGCAACTCGAACCCGGCATCTGCCAAGCCCGCCCGCCAATAGGCGGCATTGTCGAACAGCTGCGTGCGCAGATCATCCGCCGCCTCCACCAGATCAATCGCCGCCAACCCGGCCGCGACAATCGCTGGCGGCAAAGCATTCGAGAACAGATAGGGCCGTGCGCGTTGCCGAAGCAAGTCAATGACCGGCTGAGGCCCCGCGATATAGCCGCCCAACGCGCCGCCAAGCGCCTTGCCCAAGGTCCCGGTCAGCACATCAGCCTTGATGCCAAAATGCGCTGGCATCCCGCGCCCTTGCGGCCCCATAAACCCGGTGGCATGGCAATCATCCACCATCAAAACCGCGTTAAACTTGTCCGCCAAGGCCCTGATTTGTGGTAGATTTGCCAGATAGCCATCCATCGAGAACACACCATCCGTCGCGATCATGATGAACCTTGCGCCATCCGCGCGGGCGCGCTGCAACTGCGCCTCCAAATCAGCCATATCCGAATTGGCGTAACGGTATCGCCGCGCTTTGCACAACCGAATGCCATCGATGATCGAGGCGTGGTTCAAACTGTCCGAAATCACCGCATCTTCAGGCCCCAGCAAAGGCTCAAACAGACCGCCATTGGCATCGAAACAGGCCGCGAACAGGATCGAGTCCTCGGTGCCCAGATAAGTCGCCAAGCGTGCTTCAAGCGCGCGGTGCAGATCTTGCGTGCCACAAATGAACCGAACCGAAGCCATGCCAAAACCTTGCGCATCCAAAGCCCGATGCGCCACCGCAATCAAGGTCGGGTGATCTGCCAAACCAAGATAGTTATTGGCACAAAGGTTCAGCATCTGGCGCCCGGCCATCTGCACGTAGGCACCCTGCGCCCCGACAATCAGCCTTTCGCGCTTCATCAGCCCCTCGGCCTCAAGCCCTGCCAGTTGCGCCGTCACATAGTCCAAAAATTCCGCCATAACAGATAACCCTCCACTTTGCCGGAATATGCCTCAGATCCCCCATCGTGTCAATATACCGGAAAAAATTCCACCTTAACGGATTCATCTGTTCAAAAATATCCCGGGGGGTCCGGGGGGCAGGCCCCCTGGCTTTTGCTTTGGTCTTGGGGTCAGGCCCCCTGGCTTTTGCTTTGGTCCGTGGGGCTGGCCCCCCGGCTTTTGCCTTGGTCCGGGGGGCTGTCCCCCCGCTTTTGCCTTGGTCCGGGGGCTGGCCCCCCGGCTTTCGCCTTGATCCGGGGTGCCAGCCCGATTTCCAACTCAACCCAACACCCGAACGCCCCGCTCAACTGCCCTGCACAATCAAAATTGCCCGCGCAGATGCGCCCGCCACCTCATAGATCGCATGATGCTGATCCGCTGCATAACGGGCAGTGTCACCAGGTTCGATCAATGCCGCTTGCCCTGCGCAAACCACCTTCAATGCGCCCTCGATCACGGTCAAATGTTCCTGACAACCAGAACTATGGGGGTCAGAAACCAATTGCCCGCCTGCCAGAAAACTCAAATCATAAACTTCATGGCTGCCCACGGTTTCGGCCGCCGATAAAATCCTAATCCGCAGCCCCTTGCCATGCCCTGTCATCACGGGTGCCTGACTGGCTTTGATCACCTCAATGCCCGGCTTTGGCACTTCGTCCAGCAAACCGGCAAAATCGACACCAAGCGCTTTGGTCAAATTCCACAAGGTCGCCACGGTCGGGCTTGATTCGCCCCGCTCGATCTGGCTGACCATAGACCGGCTAACCCCGGAAATTCCGGCCACCGCATCAAGGCTTAACCCACGGGCTTTGCGCGCAGCGCGCAGGCGTTCGGCCAATCGGCCCGCTATATGTTCACCATTGCTCATGGTCGCAGTGTCGCGCGTCGCCTCGGTTTCGTCAATCATCCCGGAGCGATAGGGCCGATTGTGCAAACTGTCCCGCAAAGCAAAAGCACCTGCCCCGAAAGGGGTAAGTGCTTTGGCATCTTTAGTTTTTCTGGAAGATGGTCGGGGCGAGAAGATTCGAACTTCCGACTTACGGTACCCAAAACCGCATAAATGTGTTGAAAGCAATAGGTTTGTTAGTAAAATGCTGTTGATTTCTCCTCAATGATATCAATGCCTTATGATACCCATGTAAAATGAAATGCCCGCAATTCGGCTTTAACCAGGTGCTTGACTAGCTGTTCCATCCCGGATGATCACATAGATCCTCGCCGATCTGCCCTTTTCATGGCAAGATCGGTTTTGGGTGACATTCGGGAGAACGCTCAATGCTGATCCA
>JBLIGH010000173.1:0-7092 GCA_047636855.1 Pseudorhodobacter sp. | reverse complement strand
CGCGGTGCTATGATGCGCCCGGTATGGCGCGCGATACCGACGTGAAAGCAGCGTTTCGCGCGGCCGGGCTTGAGGCGCAAAGCTTTGCGGGTCATTTGCTGTTTGAACCCTGGACAGTACAAACCGGGCAGGGCGGGTTTTACCGCGTCTACACGCCCTTCTGGAACAGTGTGAAATCGCGCGAGGTGGCGCTGCCTGTTGCGGCGCCGCAATCCCTGCGCGCGCCCACATCCTGGCCGCAAAGCGACGATTTGACCGATTGGGCGATGGGCCGCAAGATGCAACGCGGGGCTGCGGTGGTCGGACTGCATGCGGTGGTCGGCGAGGCTGCGGCCTTATCGCGTCTGGACCGGTTCTTGGACGGTCCCGTTGCTGATTACAAAGCGATGCGTGATTTCGCGGCGATCCCTGCAACCTCGGGCCTGTCCGAAAACCTGACCTACGGCGAGATTGGCCCGCGCACAATTTGGCACCGGGGCTGGGCGGCCATGATGCAAGGCGCTGCGGGGGCTGAAACCTTTTTGAAAGAGCTGGTTTGGCGCGAGTTTGCCTATCACCTGCTGTATCATTCGCCCCATATCACCGCAGAAAACTGGCGCGCGGATTGGTCAGGTTTTGAGTGGAAAGCCGATAGTGACGATGCCGAACGCTGGCGGCGTGGCCTGACAGGCGAACCTTTCGTCGATGCGGCAATGCGCGAAATGTATGTCACCGGCACGATGCACAACCGCGCTCGGATGATCGCTGCAAGCTATCTGACCAAACATCTGTTGACCGATTGGCGTGTAGGTATGCGCTGGTTCGCCGATTGCCTGATCGACTGGGACCCGGCCGCAAATGCGATGGGGTGGCAGTGGGTTGCGGGGAGTGGTCCCGATGCATCGCCCTATTTCCGGGTCTTCAACCCCGCCACACAGGCCGAGAAGTTTGATCCTAGCGCGCGTTACCGTCGCCGCTATATCGCCGAGCTTTCCCATGCGCCGGGCGTCGAGGCTTTAAGCTATTTTGACGCGGTCCCCGGCCGCTGGGGCCTTGACCCCAAAGCGCCCTATCCTGCGCCCGTGATCACACTCGCTGCTGGCCGCGACCGCGCCTTGGCGGCCTATGCCAATCGAAACAATGGCGCATGAATTGTGCTTTAGTCCTGTTCAGAATGAAAGTCCGAGGGAAAGAATGACGATACTCAGCACAACTGACGGCGCAAAAAACCTACCGCGCTACTTCAGTCGGGTTTTTGCCAAGGTGCAGGGGCTACGGCATGGCAGCCTTGACTTGATCTTGGATGACGGCAGGGTTTTTCGCGCCAAAGGTGCAGGGCTTGGGCCGCATGCGGTGCTGGAAGTTCACAACCCAGATCTGTTCGCGCGCTTGATCCGCGAAGGCGACATGGGGTTTTCCGATGCTTATCTGGAAGGATGGTGGTCCAGCCCCGATCTGCAAGCTTTTATGGATTTTGTTCACGCCGACAATGACGCGATTTACAATGGGTTTTACGGCCTTGCCCTTGCGCGCACCTACGAGCGTATTCGCCATTTGTTGCGCGGAAACTCCAAACGCCAAGCGCGCAAGAACATCGCGTATCACTATGATCTGGGCAATGAGTTTTACGGCCTTTGGTTGGATGATACGATGACCTATTCCTCGGCCTTGTTTACCTCGGGGCAGGAAAGTCTGGAAAAGGCGCAATTGCGAAAATACGCCTCGATGGTCGATCAAATGGGCGCGAAAGTGGGCGATCATGTGCTGGAAATCGGCTGTGGTTGGGGCGGCTTTGCCGAATATGCCGCCAAGGAACGCGGGTTGCGCGTGACGGGTTTGACGATTTCGCAGGCTCAATATGACTATGCTGTCGCAAGAATGGCACGGGCAGGGCTGTCGGATAAGGTGGAAATCCGGCTGCAAGATTACCGCGACGAGACGGGTTTGTACGACGGTGTTGCCAGTATTGAGATGTTTGAAGCCGTCGGCGAGAAATACTGGCCGGTCTATTTTGACAATCTGCGCGAGCGTCTGAAACCGGGTTGCAATGCCACGCTACAGGTCATCACGTTGCAAGAAAAACGCTTTGAGGCCTACCGTAAAGGTGTTGATTTCATTCAAAAACACATTTTTCCGGGGGGAATTGTGCCTAGCCCTTCGGCTTTACGCGCGCAAGTGAAACGCGCCGGGTTGGATATCAAATATTCGGTGGAATTTGGCAAAAGCTATTCCGACACGCTGCGCCGTTGGCACGAGACTTTTAACGCCCGCTGGGACGATGTTGCCCGTCTTGGCTTTGACGATCGGTTTCGCCGAATGTGGAATTATTACCTGACCTCTTGCGCGAGCGCTTTTCAAAGCGGAAACTGCGATGTAACGCAGATTACGGTGACGCGACCCAGATAGCGCATCGTCTCGAAAACAGGAACGCTATGCCAACTCTTTCCAAGCTGTTATCGGCGATCATTTTTGCAGCGATTGCGTTTTTCGCCGCTGAATTCGTGAAGCTCGAAATCACCGAAGGCATGAACTTCGCTAAATTCAGCGAGATCTGCGCTTTCATCGGTTTGATGAACGGTTGGATGGTGATGGGCTGCTTGGTTGGACAGGGCTACAAGGCGTCTATCGGTTACGGGCTGCGGACCGCGGTGACGATGACGGTGTGGTGCATGTTGTTCACCAGCACTGCGCTGATGCTTCGCAAGGCGTTTCGCCAAAGATACGATGGCCCGATGGAATCGCTCGTCGATATTTTTAAACTGTCGATCGAGAATGCACCGCTGTTGATCGCGCCACCCGTGATCGGCACTTTGGTGCTAGGCGGCATGATTGGTGGCTTTGCTGCCGAATGGGCAAAGCGGCGCTGGGATTAATTCCATGGATAAATTGTTTGTTTACGGCACTTTGTGCCATCTTCCTTTGTTGGAAAAAATCTTGGGACGTTTGCCGGATATCCGTAAGGCGCTGTTGCCCGATCATGCGGCATATTGGGCGCAAGGCCATGATTTCCCTGTTATTTTACCCCAGAATGGCAAGGTGGCACCGGGTTTGTTGCTGTCTGGCTTGACGCCAGGCGATCTGGTGCGGTTGGATTACTATGAAGGCCCGTTCGAGTATTTTTGCGCTGAAAAGCAAGTGCGGTGTGACGATGGCCCGACCGAGGCGGCGCTGGTCTATTTTGCTGACCCTGATCTTTGGCAGGCGGGTGCGCCTTGGGATTTGGCGGCATGGCAAGCGCAATGGGGCGATATCATTGTGGCCACTGCAGACGATATTATGGCGCTTTACCCTGCGCCGATCGCACCTCATCGGCGTTTTCCGATGTTGGTGCGCGGTGCCAGCCGTTTGCGCGCGGCGGTGCCGACAGCCAACGCGCTGCGCGGCGCCATTGACCCAAAGGCCGTTGCGGTGACGCGCAACCGACAGGTTTACGCCAATTTTTTCGCGATCGAGGAATATGACCTGTCGTTTCGGCGTTTTGATGGCGCGCAAAGCCCTGTTATCAATCGCGCGGCATTTGTCTCGGGCGATGCGGTGACGGTTTTACCTTACGATCCCAAGCGCGACCGCGTTTTGATCGTGGAGCAGTTTCGCGCCGGGCCTTTTGCGCGCGGCGATGTGCAGCCTTGGCAGTTGGAACCTATCGCCGGGCGCATTGACCCCGGCGAGACACCGCAACAAGCCGGTCGCCGCGAAGCCGAGGAAGAGGCGGGTTTGCGTCTTGAAACGCTGCTGCCGATTGCCAATTACTACCCCTCACCGGGGGCCAAGACAGAGTTTCTGTATTCCTATCTGGCCTTGACGGATTTACCGGATGGCACAGCGATTATTGGCGGCGAGGCGTCAGAGGCCGAAGACATCAAAGGCCATCTGATCAGTTTTGATGCGTTGATGCAGCTTGTGGCGTCGGGCGAGGCGACCAACGCACCGCTGATCTTAAGCGCCTTGTGGCTGCAACGGGAACGACCACGTCTGCGTGCGCTTTAGCACAAAGCACCGAAAGGGCGCGGTCATCGGTCGCGTCACAAGGCTTCGGTGCTTGAGTTTCCGCGCCAAGCGCCCTACACAAATCAGCAAAGATAAAAAGGAAAATTCGCATGCGGATTTACAGCGATCTGGCCAGTGCCATCGGCAATACGCCCCTTATCCGGCTGAACAAGGCCTCGGATTTGACGGGGTGTGAAATACTGGGCAAAGCAGAGTTCTTGAACCCCGGTCAATCGGTTAAGGATCGTGCCGCTTTGTTCATCATTCGGGATGCCGTGGCCAAGGGTTTGTTGAAGCCCGGCGGGACCATTGTTGAAGGCACGGCTGGCAATACCGGAATTGGGCTTGCCTTGGTTGGGGCGTCAATGGGGTTTCGCACCGTCATCGTGATCCCCGAGACGCAAAGCCAGGAAAAGAAAGACATGATCCGGCTTGCAGGCGCTGAATTGGTGCAAGTACCGGCGGCACCTTACAAGAACCCGAACAATTATGTGCGCTATTCCGGGCGTTTGGCAGCCGAATTGGCCAAGACCGAACCCAATGGCGCGATCTGGGCCAACCAGTTTGACAATACCGCCAACCGGCAGGCGCATGTTGAAACCACCGCCCCCGAGATCTGGGAACAGACGGATGGCAAGGTTGACGGTTTTGTCTGCGCCGTGGGCTCTGGTGGCACTTTGGCGGGTGTGGCCGAAGTGTTGCAGCCACGGGGCGTTAAAATCGGGCTGGCGGACCCGGATGGTTCGGCGCTTTACGCGTTCTACAAAGACGGTGCTTTGCAGGCACAGGGCGGCTCGATCACCGAGGGGATCGGTCAAGGGCGCATCACGGCCAATCTTGAAGGGCTGACACCCGATTTCGCGTACCGCATCACGGATAGCGAAGCTTTGCCGATCGTGTTTGATTTGCTGTCGGAAGAAGGGCTTTGCCTTGGCGGCTCGTCCGGGATCAATATTGCGGGTGCTATTCGGATGGCGCGCGATTTGGGGCCGGGCCATGTGATCGTCACGATCCTATGCGATTATGGCACGCGCTATCAGTCGAAATTGTTCAACTCGGAGTTCTTGAAATCCAAAGGTCTGCCTTACCCGGAATGGCTTGAAAACCATGTCGGCACCATCCCGAGCGTCTTTGAAGCCGTATGATCCATCTTGGTGTCAGATGGCTTGATCGCCGCGGTTCATGGGCCTTTATTGCAGGGCTTTTGGTGCTGCTTGCGGTGGCAACAGCGGCACCGGCGCAGGTCAATTCCACCGCAGGTGCGCAAGCCGAGCAGGCCGGTTCTGCGACAGAGCCACTTGATTATGACGCTTGGGAAACGACGGCAAGCGAAGCAGATGCGCTTTTGGCGGACCCCGAGGCCTCGGCCATTAAACTCGAACAGGCACGGCTAAAAATTGCCGCGGTCCGCGTCAGGTTTCTGGCGGCGCAAAACACCAATGCGTCGCGCATCGACACGATCCGCACGCAGCTAGAGGCGTTAGGGCCTGTTCCAGAAGAAGGGCAGGGCGAAGATGCCACGATTGCCAAACGCCGAAGCGAACTGAATACCGAGCTGGCACAGTTGCAAGCACCAGCGATCAAAGCGACCGAGGCCTATACCCAAGCGGATGGTCTTATTCGCGAAATTGACCAATTGTTGCGAGAACGCCAGGCCGAAGCGCTAACCCGGCTTTGGCCGGCCCCGATCAACCCCGCCAATTGGCCCGCAGCATTGACGGCGCTGACCTCGACTTTGGAAAGCATCTGGCAAGAAGCGGCGCGCAATTGGGACGATGAAACCAAACGCACCGCGATTTTCAAGAACCTGCCGCCTGTCATCGGCCTTTTGGCGGTTGCGGCCTTCTTGATCTTGCGCGGTCGCGGGTTGATCGAAGGGTTTGCGCTGCGCTTGCAAGAACGCTCGTCCACTCGAGGGCGAGAACTTTGGGCCTTTCTGACCTCGCTTGGTCAAGTGATTGTGCCAACCTTGGGCGTCTTGGCCTTTGCCACAGCGATTGTGAAGTTGGGTATTCTTGGCCCCCTCGGTGATGTCGTGGCCGAAAGCCTGCCCACTATTGGCTTTGGCATTTTCGCAGCGCGCTGGCTTGGCGAGCAGGCTTTTCCCAAGGTCAGCGGCACGACGTCGCCTTTGAAACTTTCCGCTGATATTCGCACACAAGGGCGGATTACCACCTGGTCGCTGGGTCTGGTTCTGGGCTTGGAAGCCCTGCGTGAAGTGTTGCTGCCAAGTCAGAATATGTCAGAGCAAGCCGCCGGTGTTCTGGCCTTTCCAATGGTGTTGATGGCGGGGATATTGCTGTTTCGTCTTGGACAAATTTTGCGCATTAACGCGTTGGAAGATAAAACCACTGGCGAGGTATCGGGGTTTTCAGCACGCCTAATTGGCATCGCGGGCCGCGTTGCCATCGTCATTGCTGTTTTGGGGCCATTGCTGGCGGCTGTAGGCTATGTGTCTGCGGGCACGGGCATGGTCTACCCGGCGGTGGTATCGCTGGCCCTGATCAGCGTGCTGTTTATCTTGCAGCGGCTGACGGCCATCCTCTACGGGCTTATTCTGCGCCGCGACGATACTGCGGGGGATGCTTTGGTGCCTGTGCTGATCGGGTTTTGCCTGACCCTTGCTGCATTGCCGCTTTTCGCGCTGATCTGGGGCGCCCGATTTGCAGATCTGACCGAAGTGTTCACGAAATTCCGCGAAGGTTTCCAATTGGGCCAGACGCGGATATCGCCAACCGACTTTTTGGTGTTGGCTATGGTGTTCGGCTTTGGGTTTTTGCTGACACGGCTGTTCCAAGGGGCACTGAAGTCATCCATCTTGCCAAAAACATCCCTTGATCAAGGCGGACAAAACGCAATCGTTGCTGTTATCGGTTATGTGGGGATTTCACTTGCGGCTTTGGCCGGGATTGATGCCGCTGGGATCGACCTTTCCGGCCTTGCCATTGTCGCGGGTGCGCTGTCTGTGGGCATTGGTTTTGGCTTGCAAAACATCGTCTCTAACTTCGTGTCGGGCATTATTTTGCTGATCGAGCGCCCGGTCTCCGAAGGCGACTGGATCGAAGTTGGCGGCGTGCATGGCACGGTCAAATCAATCTCGGTCCGCTCGACCCGGATCCAGACCTT
>JBLIGH010000172.1:0-7203 GCA_047636855.1 Pseudorhodobacter sp. | reverse complement strand
TTAGCGCCGCAGTTTCCAACACCGCCGCGAATTTGTCACGCGAAGACCCGCCCTCAGGACCCCCAGCAGCATCGGGCAGAAGCTGCCCCTTGCCGCGCGCATCCGCACGCCACTTGTGCAATGCCGCCTCCGAGATGCCTTCCTCCTGCGACAGATGTCGAATGGCCGTGTTATTCGGCGGCAGCATCCGCCTCAGCACAGCCGTTTTTCGTTCCGGTGAATATCCCACGTCATCGTCCTATCCCGCTCACCTGAAAAATAGAGCAGCGGACAACTTCCCTGACACTGGGGGGTCAGCACAAGATGCGAATAGATATTGGCACAGGATCAAAACGGCGCAGGTTGGCAATGTGCGCAACCGTACTGCTTTTCGTTTTAGAAGTTAAATTGCGCCGAATCTTGGATGCGATCTGCGGCTGCATTGGCACGCCGCAAACTCAGCGTGTTAGACGTGTCCGTTCAAGGGAAGGGGAAGCTCGACCCAAAGTTGATTTGCGCATCAAAACCACACCAGTCAACCGATTGATTACAAATCAAAATAGACCACAAACGCCGAAACCTCCGTTTCAGCCAAAACCCGAGCGCCGACGCGCTAAACTCTGCTTGCTATGCTCAGGTTAGATCAACCAAAACACCGGTTTCACTTGAACGGGCCATTCTCCCACTGGGGTAAAATACTGGCTGCAGAAAACCGCTTTGCATTTTCCAGTGACGCCGCAACGGCCTGACTGTAACGTTCTGGGTTTTCAAGCAAACCCTTAATCGTCGACGCCCAAATATTGGTATCAGCTTGCTCCACTACAATGTGGTATTTATGCTTCACCGGATCTGATCTTAGATGGCTCGACAACGGTATGACATAGCCCGCCGAACCCGATTGTTGCGCAATTCCACCCACATCATACGAAATTGTCGGAACTCCATAGGCGTGCGCCTCTGAAATCACTTTTCCGGCGGCCTCATCGCAAAGGGATGGCATAATGAGAATGGATGACGCTTTCAATATTGTACTTATATTCGACTGAAATGGTGCCCAAAACAGGTTTTCGATTTTCGAAATCTTATATCCGTTATCTTCCCAAAATCGGGCAGTGGCCCTACTCTCGACAGCCAAAAATCGATTGTTCAGATCCGCCATATCCCTTGCCATCGCAAAGAAAATATGGCCCCCCTTATCGACTGCTGGGTTAACCAACGTGATAAAACCGTCATTCATACGCTTGGTTTTCTGCATGACGTCGATCTTGGGTAACTCAAACGGCAAAATGGTTGGAATGACAGTCGACGATGTTCCAAAGCGGTCCTGGTACAGCGTGTTTATGAAATCGCTGGGCGTAACAATCGCATCGGCGAGTTCAAACAGGGGGCGTCTTGCAGCTTCATAGGATGCAGTTCCAACATAAAAAACAATCTTGCTCCCCTTCTTTTTAGCATAGTCTAGGAAAGGCAGCATCTCGTTAGAGCCGAAGAAAACGACGATGTCGGGCAGAAATGTATCAATATAATTGGTGACACTTATCCTGAATCGATCAAAGTTCGTTTGTGAAATCTTTTTGGTGTCTTTGCTTGCGGCCACCTGCAAAAAATGCCGAATACCGTTCTTATCGTAATGGAACAGATTGTCCTCGCTCTTCGCAGGGTCCAGCTTTTCCGAGATCTCTAGGTCGGCTTTATACGCGTCCCCTGTGTCGTAGCAATTGAACGACATTGACGACACTTGATGTCCACGCGCAGCCAAGCCCTCCAATACAGTCAACAGTTCAAGAGAAGCACCGCTGTTGCGATCCAAAAGTGTTTTGAAACCTATAAAAGCGATTCTCCGAGCTGCCATAACAGTTTATTTACCTTGTCGATATCTATTTTAAAGTCGCTAATTCGGCACATACATTCCCGTGATAGTTATCCCCAAATAGTCGTAAACAGAACCCTTTTTAAAAGAAAGGCCAACCTAAAGCGGTGACAATTTCAAGGGAACAGAACAACATCGAACAACAGATCGATTTGTATTTCTTCGACAACACTCGTTGACCAAAGGGCTATGGTGCCTATGCCTTGCCCGCCAATTGATGATCCGGCGAGGGGGCGCTTCCCCTCAGACATCACAAACCTCGACCTTTGGCCGCGCACCGCCCAAATCCTGAAACGCCAACTGACGGCAAGAGAATACGATGATCTGTTGGTCCTGTGCGATCCGTGTCAGTGCGGTGAACATTTTAATGATCCTATCGTCGTCGGAATAGACCAAGGCGTCATCAAGGATGATCGGCATATGTCGACCTTGCCGCGCAAACAGCCGCGCAAAGGCCAGTCGCGTCAGGATGGCAATCTGCTCGCGGGTGCCGCCTGACAAGTCTTCCAGCCCTTCCTCTGCCAGCCCGCGCGTCAGGCCGGTGGGCAGCAGGCTGGCGCTGTCAAAGCTTAGCGCCGCATCGCGGTGCAAGATCGAAAGCAAAGGTTTCAGCTCGGCCTGCACGGGTCCGAAATAGGTTTCTTGCGCCGCGGTCCGCTCTGCCTCAAGTGCTTGTTGCAACCGCGTGAGGGCCGCAAACTTGCGTGCAAGACGTGCTTCGCTGGCGCGGGCCGTTTCCAGCTGACCGTTGATTTCATCGCGGCGTTCCTCGATGCCATTTCCGGCAAGGGTCCTGATCTGGGCGGACACAGCCGCGAGCCTTTCGGCAACCTGTGCCCGCAGTTTTGTCGCTGCCAAAGCGGTGTCTTGGGCCCGTTTCAACTCGGCCTCGGTGGTGGCAAGGTCGGGTGCACTGGTTGCAACCTTCGCCAGCCGTGCCTCGGTCATTTTGAGGGTTTCATCTGCGATGGCCGTCGCGCGCAGGTAATCTGCACGGCGATCTTCATGCGCCTCGGCGGGGCCTGCGCTTGCTGCGGCCTGCGCTTGGCGCAGCGCGGCAGTATCGGCGGCAGCGCGGGCTTTGATCGCAGCCTCGCGCAGGGCAGAATGGGCCGCGTCAGCCGCGCGCAACGCCTTGGCTGCCTGTTCGTCCACGGCCTCGGCATCGACGGCTGCAACTTGCAGCTCGGCAAGCGGTTGCAACGCCGCATCATGCGCATCCGCGGCGGCCAGATCGGCTATGGCCTTTGCCGCATGCAGCGCCGCAATGCCTTCGGGGGCGAAGGTTTCCAGCAGCGCCATGGCCAGATCGGCTTGTCTGGCGGCGTCGGCACGGGCACCGGCAAGACCGCGCGCAGACGCCACAGTGTCAGCGCCAGCCTGTGCTAAATGTTGCTCTAGCTGGGTTCTGGCGCGGTTCAGCGCCTCGACGCCACTGGCAGGCGGGGCGTTCAAGGTCATTTTCCCGATGCCTGGCAGATCCAGCTGCACCTCGCCCGAAAGCGGCAGCACCGCGCCCGCCTCTAGCGCGGCACCGTTCAACGCGATGCGCGCAGCCCCGGAATAGTCCATGCGAAGTGTGGTGCTTTGCGCCTGATGCAGCGCCTCTAGCCGTGCGACCGTGCTGGCCTGGGCCTCGGCTTGGGTCAGCCAATCGGATGTCGCGGCAGAGGCTTTGACGCGGGCCGCAGCGCCATCGCGGGTTTGCTGCGCGGCCTCGGCCTTGGTGATCAGGCTGTGCAACTGCACCGCCTCGGCCTGTGCTTTGCGTGCGGTCGCCTGAAAGCGGGCAGCGTCAAGATTGGCACGCGCCAATGCTAAACTGCGGCGCGCGGTGGTACTTTTTTCTTGTGCAATCATCGCCTTGCTGTGCAGGCTCAAGGCCTCGGCCTCTGCCTCAAGGGCTTTGGATTCGGTTATCTGCGCCTGCGTGCTGACAGATATCAAGGTGGCAATTGCAGCCAGAAAACCGTCGAGGTCAGACATTGCACCCTTTGCATGCAGCGCCGCGATGTCACGATCTTGCCGGGCCGTGTTGATGCGGCCCGCATGCGCGCGGGCCTCTTCTAACGCCGTATCTGCGGCCAAAAGCGCCGTGTCGCG
Organism: Pseudorhodobacter sp.; assembly: GCA_047636855.1. Lineage (GTDB taxonomy): Bacteria > Pseudomonadota > Alphaproteobacteria > Rhodobacterales > Rhodobacteraceae > Pseudorhodobacter. The sequence continues at coordinate 3,251 of JBLIGH010000172.1, read as the reverse complement.
CCGTGCCTTGGCGACAGGGTCGTCCATACGGCTGATCAAGGCCTCGTCAACTTTTCGCTGCTCCAATGCGGTTTCCAGCAGGGTGACCTGCGCCGTTACGCTGTCCAATTGCTCGGCTAGCGCTTTGACCTCGTCAGTTGCGGCTTTCCAAGGCCCGGTTTGGCGACCCGTTTTGGTGGCGATTTCGGCAAGATCATCGGCCAAACGGCGCATGACTTTGTCCATTCGCCGCCCGCCCGTCATCGCATCAATCTCGCCCGCGACCGAGCTTAGAAGATCGCGGCGGGTTTCGGTCAACTGGCTTTTTTCCTTGGCATTGTCCGGCTCTAGCCCAACCAAGCCTTGCCGCACCCACAAAAGCCCGGCAGGCCCATCACCCACAGCGCCCAAGAGCGTGCTGATCCAGCGCTCGGCCTCATCATCTTGGGCAATCGTCGCGTTGTCGGACAGGCGCGTGATCCGCGCCATCTTCTTTGCCAAAAACCGCTTCTCAACTCGAAATTGACCCTGATCGGTTTCAATGTCTGCCGAAACATCAACCGCCCCGCCAGCATAGGGTTGCAGCGATTTAACCGGCTTGGCCGCCGAGCCATATTTCTCGAAAAACAGGGCATGGACCGCATCGAAAAAGGTTGATTTGCCAAATTCGTTTGCCTCGGACACAACGGTGATACCGCGACCAATACCGGTGATCGAGGCGCGCTTACCGGTGAATTTGCGCACATTGGTCAGATGCAGGGATAAAAGCCGCATTCACGCCTCCAATGCATAGCTGAACAGCTGCGATAACGCGGCTTCGGCGCAAGCGCGTGCCTCGGGGGAAAGCTGCGGATCGGCGGCCTCGCGCGCTAGACTTTCTGCGGCGGCGCGCAGGGCACCTTGTTGATCGATCGCATCCAGATCATTGGCGTCATGCAGCAGGCTGAGGCCGCCAAAATCAACATGGTGCCAAAGAAAATCGGGTGCCACGGCCCGAACCGCCTGCTGCAACCCTGCGCGTGCCACGGCATGGACACGCCCGACAACCTGAAGGTCCAGCAATGTCAGCGCGCGACGCCCCAGTTCAGGGTTGATCCCTGCATGGGCTGCAAGCAAATCCTCGGTTTCATTCAGATCAAGCAGGCTGCGTTGCCAAGTGATACACCCCGTTGGCTGCGAGGTCACCTGCGCCGGGGCGCCAACGCCTGCAATCTCGACCAACAAAGCGGCAGGGGTTTGGCTATGCTTGAAACCATCGGCCTCGGGCGCGCCAGAATACCAGGTGTGCGGCCCGATCCGCAGCTGACCGTGCCAATCGCCCAAGCCCAGATAGGCCAGCCCGGCGCGGTGCGCACGGTCAATCGCGATGATCGAAGATCCCCCCGCCTCACTGCTGTCAAAATCGGTAACCGAGCCATGTGCAAGCCCGACCCGCAGCGCCTCGCCTGTCGCGGCATGGTCAAACCAATCGGTCAAATCGCGGCCCGGATGCCGCTCGGTTGGCGGTGCGGGCAACAGCATTGTGGTTTCGTTCAGCGCATAGGGCACGGGATCAAGCAGCACCGCCACATTCGGCGGGGCATCTTGCTGCACTTGCCGCCACAGCTCTGTCGCATTGGCATGATCATGATTGCCCGGCATCAAAATCCAGACCACATGATCTGCCGCACGCATCGCATTCATCGCCTGCCGGATCACCGCAGGCGCTGGGGTCGTTTGATCGAAGGTGTCGCCCGCCAGAAGAATATGACTGGCATTATTTTGCCGCGCCAAGCCCGCCAGTTTGGGCACGATATCAGCCCGCGCTTGCCGCAGCCGCACCCGAACATCTTCGGGGAAACGCCCAAAGGGCTTGCCCAGATGAAGGTCTGACGTGTGAATGAACCTGATCAACCAAAAACCCTTCTTATGTACGCGGTGCTGGGTTCACGAAAAGCCCAACCCGGCCTTACCTTTGACCAAACCTTGCAGCTGACATGAACGCCCACAACTTTGAAAATAACGGTAGCTCATCGCAGGGGTGATGCGAAGCTGCAAATGGCAGATCTCAAAGGCGCACTTGATCGGCACAAATGGCAAACTATTCAGATTGTTGAACGAACCTGCCCGGATCAAACCTTCGCCCGTGTCTTACCCGAAAAACCGCGACAATTTCGGCGTGCTTGTGCAACGGCGGTTGAGTCGCAATATGCGCTTTTCATATGCCCAAGAGCATTCGGCCCATAGGGTTACAAAGTCAGTTGCCGCAGCCCTGCCCAAAGCGTTGCCATTGCACTGTCGATCACCGGGATGCCCAACTCTGCTTCTAGTGCGGCGGCCTCTTCTGCGCCGTGCAAATTGGTGCACATGATCAAGATGGCCCTTGGGTGCGTTTGTGCAACGCGGCGCACCATTTGTGCAACCGACGCAGGCGAGATTGCAGCGTAATCTTTGCTAAGCGTGCCACCATGATGCGCATGGCCCACGCACTCAAACCCCATCCCTTTGTAATTGGCGATGATCCTGTGTTGAACGTCCAAAGTGTAAGGCGTCACCAGCCCGATGCGACTTACGCCAAGATCAATCAGCCGTCGGTTCATCTCGAGCACGCACGTGCCGGCGGGGATGCCGGTTTCACGCTGCACGGTGTCGCACCACTCGCGATCACGCGCGACCCCCAGCCAAGACGAGGATGTGCCGCCCCAGATCAAAACATCAACCGCCGCATCCGCCAACAGACGCGCCGCCTCAAGATGCTTTTGCATCTCGAATTGCGCCATCGAGGCGGCGTCCAGCGTAACGTCCACCACCCCCAGCCGGGTGAAATGCGCCGTAATCCCGGTGCCGGCCAAAGCGCCCTGGATCAACGGTTCCAACACGGTATTTGACGAAGGGAGCACGACCCCGATGCGTTTTTTGGCCGCCGCCTGCCCCGCCATCCTAGATGATAGATCGGCGCGTGGTGATGCCGCCATCGACCGTGATAATCGTGCCCGAAGTATAGCCCGAGCGGAACGAGGCCAAAAACACGATCAGATCCGAAATCTCGTGCCTATGCGCCGGGCGCGACAACGGATAGGTCTTTTCCAGTTCGGTGTAGCGGGCGGCATCGCCAAGCTGATTTGCGGCGCGATGCTTCAGCATGTTGTAAATCCGGTCGGTATCGACGGGGCCGGGATTGACGCCTACGACGCGGATATTATCGACAAGGCTGTTGCCGCCCAAGGCCCGGGTGAAGGCCATCAGGCTGGCGTTGCCCGTCGTGCCCGCAATGTAATTTGCATCATAAACAT
>JBLIGH010000171.1:0-7216 GCA_047636855.1 Pseudorhodobacter sp. | reverse complement strand
GGCAAGACCGTGGGTTAGCGCAACTGCGGTCGGATCATCATAGGTCGCCCAGGTCTGCCCGTTGGCATCTTCAAAGAACAAAATGCATAGTGGCAGATATAACGCCATTGTTTGGCCGTCCCGCAGGGCTTTCGCGCCGATCTTTGGGCTGCCAAAGATCACCACCGTTGTTGGGCGCAAGTCTTCGCCGACAGAAGCCGCACCTTGCGCAAAATCGACTTTCGCAAAAACACGCGCCCCTGCGGCTTCAACAGCATTGGTCAAACGTGCGACCGATTGGTCGACGGCGGCGTTGCTTGCGACGTTGATGCGTTCGGCCATGGCGGTGCTCGCGATAAGGCTGAAAAGGACTGCGGATATAAAGGGGGTTCGTATTTTCATCGTGATCTCCATTTGGTTTGATGGGCCGATTATTAGACGCACCTCGGACATAATGCTTGAGCGGGACTGGGTGGTTTCGGGAGGATTATGGGAGGATCAAGGATTTGAGCGACGCAGCGACACAGATTTGGCACTTTGATCCGTTCGTGTTCAATGAAGCGACGTCCGAGTTATTGCGGGACGGCAATGCGGTCGCTATCGAGCCCCAAAGCCTTATGCTGCTTGGTTTTCTGATCCGTCAGCGGGACCGCGTCGTCAACCGCGAAGACCTTATCGCGGCGATCTGGCAAGGCCGCGCCGTCAGTGACTGGGCCATATCCGGCGCGATCAAGGCGCTGCGCATCGCATTGGGCGATATCGAGGCAGAGCGGCAATTCATTCGCACCATTCATTCACGCGGATATCGCTTTGTTGCGCAGGTGACGTCTTCGCCGATTGAGGGGAAAAAACAAATGCCTCCAACGATTCTGGTCCGTATTTTTCGGATGCCGCACCCCGAAACGGGTCTGGAATATCTGGCGGAAGGATTGGCAGAAGACCTGATAACTGGACTGTCCGGCAGGCCAAACTGGCGGGTTCGGTCCTACAATACAGCGCGGGCTTTGGCTGAAACAGTGCCGTCCGCCCACTACGGCGTTACGACAATCATCGACGGCAGCATTCGACAATCGGCGAACACGGTCCGGATCAATGTGTCCGTTTTGGATGGGGCTGGAACGCAGCAGGCTTGGGCGGAAAGCTTTGATCTGACGCCGAACAGCCTTCTGGCCGGGCATGACATGATCTGCCAACGCCTGATCGCCGTTCTATCACCGGGAGACATGAAAACCCCCTCAAGGCAACGCGGAACGCTTAACCCGGCGGCCTACGACCACTACCAAAAAGGGCGCTACGCCTATTTTCGCTACGAGCCAAAAGCAGTCATCGACGCCCTCGCCAACTTCGCCAAAGCGACCCAGATCGACCCGACCTATGCCAATGCCTATGCGCAACAGGCCTACTGCCGCACAACGCTTTATGTTTTCGGATTGCAGGGGGCGGATCAAACGCTGGGCGCGGCAAAGGCTTTGGCGCGCAAAGCCATTGAAATAGACCCCAGATCTGCGCTGGGTCATGCACGGCTTGGGTGGGTGTTGGGGTATTGCGGCAAACCAGATGCAACAATTGCCGCGTTTGAGGCCGCATTGCACTTTGACCCGAATAGTGCCGAAGTCTATCACGCTTACGGCGAAACCTTGAACCGTCTGGCGCAGCCGCAAAAGGCCGCGCCACTGCTTGAAACAGTCTTTTCAAAGGACAGCTTTCTGCCACCAAGTTGGGAATTTCCGCAAGGCCACACTGAAATCCTTTTGGGGCACCATGACGCGGCCATCGCACATTTCAAATCGGTGTTGGACCGGTTGGAACACTTCATTCCAGCGCGTGTTCAACTGGTTCGAGCGTTGTGGGAAGCGGGGAACAAGTCAGAGGCTGCGCAGAACGTGGCGACCATCAAGACATTTGCACCCAACTATAGCTTGGCTCATGCGGCGCGCATGTTCCCCTATCCAGACGCCGCGCAAAAGGCGCGCCTCATCGACGCGCTTGCCGGCGCGGGAATGAGCTAACGTCAGCGTCGGTCAAGGTCTTGGCTAAAACGCGGGCGACCATTGGCCAAAGACACAGGGCCGCAAAGTTCCGCGACCCCAATACTGAGGCCCTAAAGTTGGCGGCGACTTGCATGAATGGCACGTTTTCCCGCTGCGCGGCGGCATCAAGATCTGCGGTGGTTTGGGGCGCGCGCGCTCTTGATCGCGCTCGGTTGGCTCGTCGGCTATATCTCCGCCCTCGGGCGCTTTTTCTGGGGATCACAATGGGCAAAGGGCGCGACCAGTGCAGGCAACCGTTTCTGCTGGCCATCCAGCTTGCCAATCTGCAATTGCGTGCCCAGATCGGCATCGGCCACATCGACCCGCGCCAGTGCTATGGTTTTGCCAAACAAGGGCGCGCGCATCGAGGACATCACCTCGCCAATTTGCGCGCGGCCACTGTGGAAGCTATCACCGTGGCCCACGTCGACCTGTACGTCGATGACCAGCCCGACCAGCTTGCGCGCCGGGTGCGCCTTGCGCCAGATCAGCGCGTCACGGTCGATGAAATCATTTTCTTTGGTGCTTAGCGGCACCGTAAAGCCAACGTACGCCTCGATCCGCACCATATCCAGCGCCTCTAGCCCCATCGGGGTCAGGCCGTAGTCTTGCCCTGCCTGCCAATTAGCCTCAAAAACCTCGGCGCAATCTTTAGCGTGGCACATCACCTCATAGCCCAGCTCGCCAGTGTATCAGGTGCGCGAGACGACGAAGGGATCACCATTGCCATCCTTCAGCCGCGCGGGGGCGAAGCGAAACCAACCAAGCTGTTCAAAATCGGGATTATGAGGTGCTGTCCACAGGATTTTGCGCAGCAGATCGCGGTTGTTTGGCCGCTGCACGGCGACATTGTGCAACGGATCGGTAGAGGCGCGCACCTGCACCTTCAACCCCAGTTTTGCGGCCTGCTCGCGCAGCCATTCGCCGCCATAATCCGAGCCGCCAATCCAGCGGAAATTATCGCGCCCCAACCGGAACACCGCGCGATCGTCGATCATACCGCCATGCGGGTAACACATTGCCGAATAAACCACGCCGCCAACGCCCAATTTTTTCATGTTGCGGGTGAACACGTACTGACACAGCGCCTCGGCATCCGGCCCGGTGATCTTGAATTTCCGCAACGCGCTGAGGTCAAGGATCACTGCCTTTTGGCGGCAAGCCCAGTATTCATCGATCGGCCCGGTCGCGCTGAAATTCTGCGCCAGCCAATAACCATCATACGCAACGAAATTGCGGGTGTGCTTGGCAAAGCTGTCGTGAAAGCCGGTTTGCCTGGTCATTTTGGGTTCCGTATCAGGGGTTTGGCGGGTGGCTACCGCAAGTTGGAATGTCTCTTTGCCGCTATAGATTCGCACATGGATATCGGTCGGGTTCCAGCCATTGGCAGGCGAGGTATCATCCGGGCAGGCCGAATTGACGCAGACAATATCCGACAGCGCAGGCAGCAACACATAGTCACCGGGGCGCGACCATGGCGCGTCGGCATACAGCACGCCATGCGCATCAATGCCGGTGTTGAAGAAACAACTGATTGCGATCCAACCCGCGCGGCGCGTCACATTATACGGTGCCAGCGCCGCGTTGAAATTGTCCGAGCAATTGATATGGCCCGGATAGCCAATATCACCGTAATATTTCGCAACGCAGGCTAAGGCCAAGGCATCATGGCGCCCCTAGGCGTCTTGCACCACCTCGACCAATGCGACCATCTCTTGATCGTAGTATTTCGAGTGCAGACCCGGCATCGGGTAGGCATGGCCCATAAGTGCGCGCGTGGTCGTCACGTCCAGCGCATGTTCCATACCAAGATCCAGCTTGCGCGCGCTAAAGCACTGAAAATCTTTGCATTGGCGCCCGTCGACATCGATGATCTGGATGTAACCGCCCGCTTTGACGAAATAAGACTCGGCGGTCCGAGTATGAACCCGGATCTCGGCCTAAGGATCAGCCAAAGGATCGGGCAATTCAAGTTTAACGTGCGATCTGATCACGGCCCGCGTCACCGTAACCGTCAGCGGTGTGGCGGTATCTTGCGCCTCATAGTGACTGGGCGCGCCAAGGATCATGGCGTCGGGCTTTGCCATCTGGGCCTGCGCAGACAATCTCTCAGGGTTGGCCGCCCTCGTCATTGGTTACGATCACGCGGTCGCCCGGCGCAACCGGGATCAAGACCGCCCCCGCGCCCTGAACGACATAGCGTTCCATCCCCGGCGGCAACGAAAATGCCGCAGGCTGGATGTTTTTGCTGGGTCGAGGCGGACCCGGTCGAAAATCAAGCAACGGGTTGGCAGCATCTATGCGCCGGTTTCACAAATGGCGCATTGCACCAACGGAAATTTTGTTTAACGTCAAGAATAAATACTTTGTATGGACTTCGCAACGAAACTGAGCGATTGCCAGTAATGACTTTGCACCAATTATCGGGGCCCATCGGATGAGCGCACTTACTTTGGGCCTGATTGCGGCCTTTGCCTGGGGGTTTCATGACATTTGCATTCGGTATATAAGTCAGAAAACATCGCTGATGGCCTCGCTTATGATCGTGCTTTGCGCGGGCCTCGTATTTCATCTGGCCGTGATGCTAGGCGATGATGGATTTCAGCCGATATCAATGCAGGCCACGGGTGTTGCAACCCTTGCAGGTGTGTTTTTCTTGATCGCAAGTCTGGGGCTATACGGAGCGTTTCAACGTGGCCCAGTGCGATTGGTCTCGCCCATTATCGCCAGTTTTCCGATCCTGTCTGTGATCTGGGCAGTGGTCTTGGGGGCCGAGGTTTCGGCTTGGCAATGGGCTGCGGTTTTGACGATTATCGTCGGTGTCTCGGCCGTTGCCGCTTTGTCAGATGACAGCACCGAGGTCGGCCCCGCCAAAGGCCTGACGATCATTTATGCGGTAACGTCCGCGGTTGGCTTTGCCGGCACTTTTGCCTTGGGCCAAATGGCCGCCGAAATGTCGCACGAGCTGCCGGTAACTCTTGTCGCAAGGGTCACCGCGATTACTTTGCTGATCGGGGTGATATTGGCCTGGAAACTGCCGTTCTGGCCGGGCCGAAAATCACTTGGCCTGTTGGTGTTGATGGGAATGGCCGACGGCGTGGCGCTGCTGTGCGTGGTGTCGGCAGGCAACTTGCCCGATGCGCAATACGCATCCGTTGCGGCCTCGGTCTTTGGGCTGCTGACGATTGTCATGGCTTGGGGCTTGTTGGGCGAGAAAATGACGTTGCCACAATGGCTTGGCTGTGCGGTCGCCTTTTGTGGCATCGGCTATCTTGCGCTATAGCCCCTGCCCCGCCTTATATGGCCGAAATCCACCGCTTTGCCGCGCAGTGGTCTAAGGATTGTCGGCGCTGCCGAAGGGCCGTAGCGCAATCGCAAGGGGTGGGTTTAGCGGCGATACCGCACCCAAATGTGGCCGCACGGGGACCCGCTGACGTCTGGTCAATTGGATCGCCCTTATATGCTGCGTAAAATACCGATCAGCGAACATGCCAACCGGGCAGCACACCGTCACGATTCGACGGTTAATGATCACAGCACCGACACAAAAGCCGACCATCAGCCTAAATTGCACAACATTAAGTCGCTCACGCCAAAGAACGGCGCAAAAACAGGCAATATTAAAATACTTCCCGTGCTTTTGCTGTGATCAGGTCAATTCTGTTGTTGGGCAGATCAGACTTTTTTACCCTTTCTTCAGCCTGCACTCACTGAACGCATGGCATTATAATGGGGATAAAATGTTGAAAATTCAGACTGCGCTGAACTTTACCCGAACGGGTCGTGCCATGATGCTTGCCGGCGTGGCGCTTGCAATGACGCTGACCGCTGCTGACGCAAATACATTGCGCTGGGCACGGGTTGGGGATGCGCTGACGCTTGATCCGCATTCCGCCAATGAAGGGCCGACCTCGGCCATCTTGCATCACATCTACGAGACATTGGTCGCGCGGACCACCGATGGATCGTTGGCAGCGGGCTTGGCCACCGAATGGTCGATCAATGCCGAAGATCCGACGGTCTGGGTGTTCAAATTACGCGAAGGTGTGAAGTTCCACGACGGTGCTGATTTCACAGCCGAGGATGTTGTGTTCTCGCTGGACCGCGCTCGTTCAGAAACCTCTGATTTCAAAGGCTTGCATTCAAGCGTTGTCGAAGTGACCGCCGTTGACGACTATACCGTGCATGTGAAACTGGAGGGCGCCTCGCCGCTGTATGTTCAGAACCTTACCAACACTTTCATGGTTGATAAGGGCTGGGCCGAGGCAAACGGCGTCGTGGCCCCGCAGGACTTCAAAGCGGGCGAAGAAAATTTCGCGGTTCGCAACACCAATGGCACCGGGCCTTACACTGTTGTGTCGCGTGACCCCGAAGTGCGCACCGTGCTGGCGCATCATGCCGGCCATTGGGATTCCGTGCCGCAGGTGACCGAAATCATCTATACCCCGATCAAAGAGGCCGCGACCCGTGTCGCCGCCCTGTTGTCGGGCGAGGTTGATTTTGTGCAAGACGTGCCTGTGCAAGATATTGCGCGCCTCGAACAGACCGCTGGTATCAAAGTCTCGACGGGTCCCGAAAACCGCACCATCTTTTTCGCCTATGATGTCAGCTCGGAAAAGCTGATTTCGGCCAATGTCGATGACAATCCGTTCTCCAAACCACAGGTGCGCGAAGCGCTGGCCCTGACGCTGGACCGCGACGCGATCCAGCAAGTGGTGATGCGGGGCCAATCGCAGCCTTCTGGCGTGGCGATGCCCCCCTTTGTCAACGGCTGGACCGATGCGATGCACGGCTATAGCGCGCCCGATTATGACAAGGCCAAGGCCCTGCTGGCCGAAGCCGGATATCCCGAGGGCTTTTCGGTCGATTTTCATTGTCCCAATGACCGCTATCTGAATGACGAGGCGATTTGTCAGGCTTTTGTCGGTATGGTTGGCCGGATCGGGATTAAAGCAAATCTGGTGTCGCAGTCGCGCACTATTCATTTCCCGGCGATCCAGAACAACGAGGTGGACTTTTACTTGTTGGGCTGGGGCGTTCCGACCTTCGACAGCGCCTATATCTTTGATTTCCTGATCCATAGCAAAGAAGACACACGCGGCGGCTGGAATGGCTCGCGCTATGCCAACCCGGAAGTCGACGCGATGATCAAATCCTTGGCTGTTGAAACCGATCTGGTGGCGCGCAATGCGACCATCGCGGCAATT
>JBLIGH010000170.1:0-7260 GCA_047636855.1 Pseudorhodobacter sp. | reverse complement strand
TACAGCGGCGATGGCGGCGGCCAATCCCACCTATATCCCGCGCAATCATTTGGTCGAGGCCGCGTTGCGCGCGGCAGGGCAGGGCGATATGGCCCCGTTTGACAAGCTGCTGTCGGTTCTGTCTGACCCGTTCACAGAAGTCGCGGGACAAGAGGCTTTTGCCCAACCCGCACCCGATAGCTTTGGGAATTACCTTACCTTCTGTGGCACATAAGCCGCAGAGGTTTTCGGCAAAATGCATCGATCTGCTTGCTTGGCTGACGGCGTCTTTTCGGCAATTTTAGTCCCGTCGGAGCCACCCAGACGTTACAAATTGCGCAAGCCTTATTGCGACGCGGCCCGCAACAAGGCTTGCGCGATCAAGGGCGCAGTTCCCGCATCCTCGCCAATCGGGGGCAATAGCGGGCCTGAAAACCCGGCCTCGGCCAAGGCTTCGGGCACGTCACTTAGGATATGGCCCGCACTCAGCGCAAAGAACGGCAAGCAAATTGCGGGCCCAAGCCCCTTGGCCGCTTGCGCTAAAAAGGGGGCTTCTTCGACGAAACCAGCAGTGACACTGCGAAACGCCGTCATTTGCTGCAACAGACGGACCATTTGATAAGTGGTATCGGCAGAGGTTTTGGAGACTTTACTGCCATGGGCCGCGATCATGAGCGCTGTTGATCGGGCCTCTAGCCCGGCCAAATCGGCCGCTTTCAGCGCTGCATTTGTCATCAGCGCTGGCAGCGCGGGATCGGTGCCAAAGGGTGCGAGCTGGTGCAGATTGTCCGCCCCTGCAGCCGCCAAGCGGCGTGGCAAATTGGTGCGGGTAAACCAGCCTTCTGCCATGAAAAACGGGTAGATCAGCGGTGCGCGCATTGCCGCAATCGCCGTTTCCAACGCGCCCGGCATCGCCAAAGTGGCCCCCCGGATGTGCCAGCCCGGTGCAAACATTGCCACCCTGACCGCCAGCGCCATCATCACCGCTTCTTGCGGCACAGGATCGGCGGGAGAGCCATGGGCGACCAAAATAGCCTCGGGTCGTTCGTTGGTTGTCATTTTGCCCGTCCTTTAACCCTGCTTGCAGGCTTAATATATCGCGGCACCGGGTCCCGACCAGTGCGATTGCAGATCAAGTTGCCCGGTCACGCGTAAGGATGGTCTTTGTCTTTGTCAGCGGCGGCCTCTTCCAGCAACCAATTTTGCAGAAATTCAGTTTCGGTGTGGTTGAAATTTTGCTCGGGGGCCGTCAGGTGAAACGCCTCGCGGATCGGGGCTGCAAGTTCGAAGGGCTGCACAAGACGCCCGCTTTGCAACTCTTTTGCAATCATTGAACTGCGCCCAAGTGCCACGCCCTGACCCAAAGCGGCCATTTCGAACGCCATAAGCGAAGTGTCAAATTGCAAACCCTGCCCAGAGTCAAACTCGTCCATCCCTACATGTCGCAACCAGATGGCCCAGCCATCCTCATAGCCCAAGACATGGATCAGATTGGTTTGGGCCAAGTCCTCGGGCCGCTGCAACTTTGGTAAAATCGAGGGCGCGCATATTGGCGACAAACTTTCCCATGTTAAGCGGCTGCTGCGCTGACCCGGCCAGACACCCTGACCGTAACGGATATCAAGATCGAAGCTTTCCTTGTCGAACTCGTCGCGCCAAACGCTGGACAAGATGCGGATGCGCAGCGTGGGATGACGGGCGTAGAACCGGTGCAGCCGGGGGGCGATCCAGTTCACGGCAAAACTTGTGGGCGCGCGCAGGGTCAGGATTTTGGCTTGACGGTTGCCGAAGACTTCTTGGGTGCCAACGGCCAAACGCTCGAACGCGTCACGCACTTTTGGAAGATAGGCCGCCCCCGCTTTTGTCAGCGTGAGGCTGCGGGGCTTTCGATGAAACAGCGGTTCGTGAAGATAATGCTCTAGCAGTTTCACTTGTTTTGAAATCGCTGCCTGCGTCAGATTTAAGTCTTGCGCCGCGAGCGTAAAACTGAGGTGCCGAGCCGCGACATCAAAGGCGCGCAACCATGACAAAGGGGGTAGCTTTGGGGCCATGGAAAACTCCGCAATATCCAAATGACGTCGCGCAGTGATGCGGGCATATTCGAGCCGTGTCAAATCCGATGATCGATTGGCTTTTCGCACGTCCGCAAACCGCACAATGGCATAACTGGAACGTAGGCATAGCCCCTAAATCTGTTGCTTGAGTTTGCAAGCACATCGCCGCAAAGATCGCGCCAACACGAGGCCTATCGCCCGTTGACGACAGCAATCAGGAACCGAACAATGTTCACCATATTCCCAACAACCCGGCTACGCGCCTCTCCGTTTTTCGAAGCCACAATGGCGGACGGAATGGTCGGAGCTTCGGTTTACAACCATATGATTATGCCAGCAAATTATGGAAATCATGAAGCGGAATATTGGCGGCTGATCAACGGCGTCTCTATGTGGGATGTCGCCGTAGAGCGTCAGGTTCAGTTGCAAGGGCCAGATGCGGGGCGCTTGGCGCAAATCCTCAGCCCGCGTGACCTGAGCAAGTGCAAGGTCGGGCAGGGTAAATACGTGCCGATGTGCAATCATGATGGCGTGCTGATCAATGACCCGATCTTGCTGAAGCTGGATGAAGATCGCTATTGGCTGTCGATTGCTGACAGCGATGTCGGGCTTTGGGCTCGTGCCATTGCGGCCGAGCGGGGTCTGAAGGTGAAAGTGACCGAACCAGACGTCTCGCCCTTGGCCGTGCAAGGTCCGATGGCCGAAGATGTGATCGCTTCGATCTTTGGCGATTGGGCGCGCGAGATAAAGTATTTCTGGTTTCGCGAGACAGAGATAAACGGGATTCCGGTGGCATTGCAGCGCTCTGGCTGGTCAAAGCAGGGCGGTTTTGAAATTTACCTCAAAGACAGCACGCGCGCCGCAGAATTGTGGAAAATTGTCAAAGAAGCTGGCACGCCTTACGGTATCGGACCCGGTGCGCCAACCAGCCCCGAGCGGATCGAAAGTGGTCTGGTGTCTGTCGGTAGCGATACCGATGGCGAAACCAATCCTTTTGAAGTGCGGTTGGGCAAATATGTCGATCTGAATGTGCCAGATGATACGATTGGCATTCAGGCACTGCGCCAAATCGCGGCCGATGGCCCAACGCGTCATCAGCTTGGGTTGGTGCTGGAGGGGGACGTACCAGCCCCCAACAGCTTCTACCGCGAACCCATTGTGATGGACGGCGAGAAGCTGGGTGAAATGACGGCCTGTGCGTGGTCTTACCGGATGCAGACGAATATCGGCTTTGCGCTGATTTCAACACGTGCCAAGAGCGGCGACCGTGTCGAAATTTTGCGCACAGGTGGTGCCATCTCGGCGCGGCTGGTCGATTTGCCGTTCCTCTAAAGGGTGCTGTTCTCCGCACGTTTTTGTCGTGTGGCGCGGACATTATTGGCGAGGTCAATGGTGTAGGCGGCAAGATCGGTCAGGGCAGCATCCGCGCGCTCTGGCAGTCTGGCCTCAATCGCATCGGCGATGTGAACATGCAAAGCCACGATCCGTTCTCGCGAGCGGGCAGAAAAGGTAATCATGTTCATCAAGGGCTGCATCGCCTCTACGGCGCCCGCCAATTGGTAGGACAGGACCGGGTTGCAGGCCGCATCGACCAAGGCACGGTGGAACGCCACATCAGAGGTGCAAAAATCTTCATCGCTGAGGCCCGTTTGGCTTTGGCGGTGAATTTCGGCTCGCATGGTTGCCAGATGATCCGGCAAACGGCGTTGGGCCGCCAGCGCAACACAGGCCCGTTCCATCGCGTATCGCGCCTCGCAAGCGGTTTCAAAATCCACGGAGTTCATGGATAACAACAAGGTAGAGGTGGTAATTTGCTGACCGTAAGCGTCTTGAAAACTGATCCGGTTCACAAAGGCCCCGCCCGTTGCCCCGCGCTGCGTGCGGATCAGGTTTTGCGCCGCCAGCCGTTTGAGCGCCTCGCGCACCGTCGGGCGCGATACCCCAAATTGCTCGGCCAGTTCTTGTTCCGAGGGCAGGCGCTGATCCACGATCAGACGCCCAGACACAATCGCATCGCGCAGCGCGACCGAGATCCGCAGCGGCAATTCACCTTCGCCGGCCATGGGATAGGTTTGTGACATGCATTTTCTTTCGTGGTTTTAAATGTCAGACAATTAAATGTTTGACATTTGAGCGGCGTCGCAGAAACGTAGGAAAGTTAGCTGCCACAGTCTAGAACCGATTTCTATCGAACGGATTTGATGGGATGGCGGCAAGGGGGGAACACGTGTCAACACAAACGGGCAATACCCGCAAATTGCTGGCTTGGAATCGTGAAGCGCTGATGTGGATCGCGTTTTATGGCCTCATTCTGCTGGCTTGGGCTGGCATCTTTGCCATGACGCGCGGCGCTGCAAATGCCAATCTTGGTGCGATGCCCGCCGAGTTTTGGGCATCGCTTTGCATTGCCGCCGAGCAAGCGAATTTTCCGGCTTTGGTGGTGATGTGGACCTTGATGTCGGGCGCGATGATGCTGCCGACCTTTGTGCCGGCGCTGCGCACGTTTCGCGATATCTCGACCACCGGGGCGTCGGATCTTTCGGGGGCGTTCGCGCTGGTTGCGGGCTACGGATCTGTTTGGCTTGGCGCATCTGTGTTGGGGGCAGGCGCGCAAATGGCGCTGTCAGGCGCAGGGGTGCTGTCGCCATTTGGCGCCAGCATCTCGGATTTCCTGACGGCATTTTTGCTATTAGGGGCAGGGGCTTACCAGTTCAGTAAGCTCAAGGAAGCTTGCCTTGCCAAATGCCGCATGCCTTTGGTGTTTTTTATGGAGCATTGGAAGCCGGGTAACACCCATGCGTGGGGTATGGGGCTGAAACTTGGCGTGCTTTGCTTTGGCTGCTGCTGGGCGCTGATGGCCCTTGGCTTTGTCGGCGGCACGATGAACCTTTTGTGGATGGGGGCGGCAACCCTGTTCATGGTTATGGAAAAACTACCCGATATCGGCCGCTGGCTTACCCGGCCTGCGGGCTTTGCTATGATCCTAGCCGGGGGCGCTGTTCTGTTGCGCGCTTTGCTGACCCTGTAACGCGCTATCCCTTTGTGAAAGGACGTAAAAATGAGCATGACACTTCCAGAATGGACCCTGAAAGGCGAGCTGATCCTAAACTGCAACTGCACCGTCTTTTGCCCCTGCGTTGTCAGTTTGGGCAAGCATCCCCCGACCGAGGGTTATTGTCAGGCTTGGGTGGGCGTCCGCATTGACGAGGGCCATTATGATGGCGAAAGCTTGGGCGGGTTGAACGTCGGGCTTATCATGGATATCCCCGGCAACATGGGGCGCGGCAACTGGAAGGCCGCCGCCTATATTGACGAGCGTGCGAGTGATGCGGCTTACGACGGGCTTATCAACATTTTTTCCGGCAAAGCGCGCGGCACAACCGGGCTTTTTGCGGTCATGGTGTCAGAGTTTCTGGGGGCCGAGCGGTCCCCGGTCAGCTATGAAACCGAAGGGAAGACCCGCCGACTTGTCGTTGGCAAAAAGATCAATGGGGCGGTGACGCCGATCAGCGGCAAAGATCCGAACTCCGAGGTTGTCGTGTCGAACACCGAATATTGGATGGGGCCGGATATCACCATCGCACAGGCTGACAAGGGTCGCGTGCGCGCCTTTGGCCGGGTCTGGGATTTCGACGGAAGATCCGCCGAGATCTGTCAGATCGATTGGCATGGCCCGAAATAAGGAGAACTACCGATGAGCTTTAAGGCTTTAATTGTTGAAAAGGACGCCGAGGGGAAAACCCATGCAGCCGTGCAGCAGATCGATGAAAGTCGGCTGCCGGAAGGCGAAGTGACCGTGGCCGTTGAATATTCGACGGTGAACTACAAAGATGGTCTGTGCATCGGGCCCGGTGGCGGTTTGGTGCGCAATTACCCGCATGTTCCTGGCATCGACTTTGCGGGCACCGTCGAAAGCTCTTCCGATGCGCGCTACAAACCCGGCGACAAAGTTGTTTTGACCGGTTGGCGGGTGGGCGAGGCCTATTGGGGCGGTTACGCGCAAAAGGCACGGGTCAAGGCCGATTGGCTGGTGCCTTTGCCCGAGGGTTTGACCACGCGCTCGGCGATGGCGGTGGGGACCGCGGGTTTTACGGCCATGCTGGCGGTGATGGCGTTGGAAGATCACGGGCTGAAACCCGGAAATGGACCGGTTTTGGTGACGGGGGCTGCGGGTGGCGTTGGCTCTGTCGCGACGGCCCTGCTTGCGGCGCTTGGGCACGAGGTTGCGGCCGTCACAGGGCGGCCCGAAACAGCGCAATATCTGACAGGTTTAGGGGCCAGCCGGATTGTCGCGCGTGAGGAGCTGGCGGAAACCGTCAAGCGCCCGTTGGAGGCGGAAATCTGGGCAGGTTGTGTTGACGCTGTTGGGGGGGCGATGTTGGCGCGCGTTCTGGGGCAGATGCAATATGGTGCCTCGGTCGCTGCTGTCGGGCTTGCCGGGGGGGCAGGTTTGCCTGCAACCGTAATCCCGTTTTTGCTGCGGGGGGTGAACCTTTTGGGCATCGATTCAGTGATGCGCCCTTATGCAGACCGCCAGCGCGCTTGGGACCGGATTGCCAAGGATTTGCCGATGGCGAAACTGGAATCGATGGTCCATCCAGCGGTGCTGTCGGATCTGCCGAAACTGGGGGCAGACATTTTGAAAGGTCACGTCAAAGGCCGTATCGTTGTCGACGTGAACAGCTAAATCTGAATTGGTTTGGCCGATAGGCAAGCGACAGAAAGCGGGCGTTATGGCCCGCTTTTTCAAATCAAGCGGTGCAAGCCGAATTTGGCGGTGACGCGTGGCCATCGCTTTTAAGGTTGCCAAATGTCGCGGGGCCTTCGGGGTCGCCAGACTACATGACATCTTGGATTGGATATGTCTTTTGCGGACCTTCTTTTCGAACTTAGCGCCTAAATTGCGCAAGCAAGCTGCCAACTGCCACCACGATCAATAGCAAGTTTGAAGATGGCTTGGCTGTCTAGCCTGCGGCGCGGACGTCTGGCATCGCGTCAACTTCGGCAGATTTCAGACTTGCGAAGGTTAATTTCAGCCGGGCCGCCGGGGTGGCTTCTGCCGAAAGTCGGATCGCGCGCATCCCCTGATTTTGTCCCAGCTTCCCCCCAGCCAACCGCAACCCGTCAATGCCCTCAATATCAATGCGGTCCAAGCCAGCCTGACCCAGCGGCACTGGATCACCGGGTTTGAGCATCAAGATGGATTGAAGAGGCAGCGTCACCCGGG
>JBLIGH010000169.1:0-7275 GCA_047636855.1 Pseudorhodobacter sp. | reverse complement strand
TCAATACTGTGCGCATGAATCTCATCACCCCCGCCAGTGCCAGTCTCGCTGCCCTGACCGCCGCCCTTGATGCGCGTCGCGAAGATCTTATTGCCCTGACGCAAGATCTGATCCGAATTCCCACCCTCAACCCCCCCGGTGAAAACTACCGCGAGATCTGTGATTTCCTTGACCGCAGGCTGCGTGCCTCGGGGTTTGCGACCCAGATGATCCGCGCCTATGGCACCCCCGGCGATTGCGACAAATACCCGCGCTGGAATGTCGTGGCCCGCCGCGAAGGCAACCGGGCTGGCGATTGCGTCCATTTTACCAGCCATATTGATGTGGTAGAAGTGGGTGCGGGCTGGACGGTTGACCCGTTCGGCGGCGAATTGCGCGATGGCAAAATTTATGGCCGGGGGGCTTGCGATATGAAGGGCGGCCTTGCAACCTCGATCATCGCGGTCGAGGCGTTTTTGGCAGCCTTCCCCGATTTTGCCGGCGCGATCGAGATTTCAGGCACTGCGGACGAGGAATCCGGTGGTTATGGCGGTGTCGCTTATCTGGCCGAGAAAGGCTTCTTTTCGCCGCAAAAGGTACAGCATGTCATTATCCCCGAACCGTTGAATAAAGACCGGGTCTGTCTGGGTCATCGCGGTGGCTGGTGGGCCGAGATCGAAACCTTTGGCGAAATTGCCCATGGCTCGATGCCGTTTTTAGGCGACTGTGCCGTGCGGCATATGGGGGCGGTCTTGGATGCGTTTGAGAGCGAGCTTTTCCCCGCAATGGCCGCAAGGCGCACAGAAATGCCGGTGGTGCCAGAGGGCGCGCGATCATCGACGATGAACATCAATTCGATCCATGGCGGGCAAGCCGAACAGGCCGAAGGCTCTACCGGGTTGCCGTCGCACTGTGTGCCCGACAGTTGCCGCATCGTGATTGACCGCCGCTATTTGGTCGAAGAAACGATAGAAAGTGTGCGTGAAGAGATGGCAGGGCTGCTGGACGGGCTGAAATCCTCGCGGCCCCGGTTTGAATATGCTTTGCGCGAATTGAACCACGTGATCCCCTCCATGACGGACCGCGATGCCCCTATTGCCCGGACGGTGGCGGCAGCGATCGAGCAGGTCATGGGCAAAGAGGCCGAATTTGTCGCCTCGCCGGGGAGTTATGACCAAAAACACATAGACAGGATCGGAAAGTTGAAGAATTGCGTGGCATATGGCCCCGGAATTCTAGAACTTGCTCATAAGCCTGATGAATATGTCGGCGTCGATGACATGATGGACAGCGCGGCGGTCATGGCCCAAAGCCTTGCCGCCTTGCTTTTACCAAAATAAAACAGTGGGGATTTAGCGAATGTCAAAAATGACCAACCTTTTACTTGCCAGTGTCGCCGTGATTTTTGCCGGGGCCGCAAACGCGCAAAGCACCGATATTCGCGTCGCGATGCAGCTGGAACCGCCTAACCTTGACCCGACAGGCGGGGCCGCGCAAGCCATCGACTCGGTGGTCTATTCCAATATTTTTGAGGGTCTGACGCGGTTCATGTCCGACGGATCGGTGGTACCCGGCCTTGCAAAAAGCTGGGAGATTTCGGCAGATAGCCTTGTTTATACCTTCCATCTGAACGAGGGCGTCAAGTTTCATGACGGCACCGCGATGGACGCCGAGGATGTGAAATTCAGCCTTGACCGCGCCCGTGCCGAAGACAGCACCAATGCGCAAAAAGGCCTTTTTGCGGGGATTGCCGATGTCACGGTTGTCGACCCCTTGACCGCGAAGGTCACGTTGGCCGCGCCCAACGGGTCTTTCTTGTTCAATATGGCATGGGGGGATGCGGTGATCGTTGCCCCTGAAAGCATTGCCAGCATCGCCACAAATCCGATTGGCACCGGGGCCTTCATGTTCAAGGATTGGGTGCAGGGTGATCATCTGGACATTGTCAGAAACCCGGATTACTGGGGCACACCCGCGCTGCTAGAGACCGCGACCTTCCGCTTTATCTCTGACCCGACGGCCGCTTTTGCCGCGATGATGGCCGAAGACATCGATGCCTTTGTTGGCTTCCCCGCCCCGGAAAACCTGCCGCAATTTCAAGCGGATCCGCGCTTTCAGGTCTTGGTTGGCAATACCGAGGGCGAAACCATTTTGGCGATGAACAATAAGCTGGCGCCGTTCGACAATAAATTGGTCCGCGCGGCCGTGGCTCATGCCATTGACCGCCAGGCGTTCATTGACGGGGCCATGTACGGTGTCGGCACGCCCATTGGCACGCATTTTGCACCGCATAACCCAGATTATATCGACCTTATGGCGCTGTCGAATTTCGACCCTGAAAAATCCAAGGCTTTGCTGGCCGAGGCCGGTTTTCCCGATGGCTTTACCACCACGCTGAAACTACCCCCACCCTCTTATGCGCGCCGGGGTGGCGAGATTATTGCAGCCCAGCTACGGGCCGTCGGTATCCAGACCGAGATTGAAAATCAGGAATGGGCGCAATGGCTAGAGACCACCTTTAAGGGCCATGATTTTGGCTTAACCATCGTCAGCCATACCGAGCCGATGGACATCGGGATCTATGCCAACCCCGATTATTACTTCCAATATGACAATCCCGATTTTCAGGCCTTGATGAAAACGCTTGAAGGCACCACCGACCCTGCCGGTCGTTCTGATTTGCTGAAGAAGGCGCAAACCATCATCGCCGAGGATTACGTAAACGGCTATCTGTTCGAGTTGGCAGTGCCGACCATCGCGCAGGCTGGGATTACGGGGCTATGGCTCAACCAGCCAACCGCTGCCATCGATCTGACCGGCGTCGGCTGGCAGTAATTTCTTTGAGGGCAAGCAGGGCAGCGGCCTTGCTGCCTCTACCCTATACCTTTGACCCTGCGGTCTTTTCTTTGATTTGAAAGCCGAGTATTCCCCGCTCATGATCCGCTATACACTCGGTCGACTTATCTCGCTTTGCCTCAGCCTGATCGTGGCCTCTTTGGTCATTTTCGCCGTTGTAGAGGTCGTGCCGGGTGATCCTGCAGCCTATATGTTGGGGGTAAATGCAAGGCCCGACACGGTTGCGGCTTTGCGCGCCGAGCTTGGCCTCGATGTCTCCTTGCCGCAGCGGTATCTGAATTGGACAACCGGGATGCTGCGGGGTGATTTTGGCCAATCCTACACCTACCGCTCGCCAGTCGCCAAGATGATTGCGGACCGTGTTTGGGTGTCACTGCCGCTGGCGTTTTACGCGCTGACCCTGTCGACCCTGATCGCGTTTCCCGCTGGGATTTATGCGGCCAGCAGGCGCGGCGGTGCGGGCGATCTGTCGATCATGGGGGCCACACAGCTTGGTGTTGCCGTGCCAAATTTCTGGTTCGCCATGATCTTGGTGCTGATCTTTGCCATCAAATTGCGCTGGTTTTCGGCAGGCGGTTTTCCGGGCTGGGACAAGGGTTTCTGGCTGGGCATTAAGGCGCTGACCTTACCTGCGGTGGCGCTTGCATTGCCGCAAGCGGCCATTCTGGCGCGGGTTATGCGGTCGTCCTTACTGGACATGTTGGGCGAGGATTTCATGCGCACCGCCCGCGCCAAGGGCCTGTCTCGCCGGCAGGCATTGTGGCGTCATGCCTTGCGCAATGCCCTCATTCCTGTGCTGACCATCATCGGTTTGCAGTTTTCCTTCCTGCTTGCGGGCGGTATCATCATCGAGCAGATCTTTTTCCTGCCTGGCCTTGGGCGGTTGATCTTTCAGGCCATTTCGGCGCGTGATCTGATCGTGGTGGAAAGCGTGGTCATGCTGTTGGTTTTTCTGGTCATCATGGTCAATTTCGCCGTCGATCTGGCCTATGCCGCGGTCGACCCGAGGCTGCGCGTCAGATGAAATTTTCCCGCACACTTATGATCGGTCTTGCGTTGTCGCTCTTGTTTCTGGGGGCGGCGCTGCTTTCGTTTTTATGGACGCCGTATAACATCGAGTTGCTGGATATCCCGGCAAGGTTGCAACCCCCCAGTGCCGCGCATTGGCTGGGCACCGATCAACTGGGGCGCGATATTTTGTCGATGATCATGATGGGCGCGCGCACCTCGATTGCGGTGGCGTTGTTGGCCGTGGGCATTGGCATGACGCTGGGTGTGCCGCTTGGCCTGCTGGCCGCCGCACAGCGCGGCTCGTTTCTGGACGA
Organism: Pseudorhodobacter sp.; assembly: GCA_047636855.1. Classification (GTDB taxonomy): domain Bacteria; phylum Pseudomonadota; class Alphaproteobacteria; order Rhodobacterales; family Rhodobacteraceae; genus Pseudorhodobacter. The sequence continues at coordinate 3,115 of JBLIGH010000169.1, read as the reverse complement.
GGTCATCATGCGCGGCAATGATCTGGTTTTTGCCTTTCCGAGCCTTGTGATCGCCATTTTGATCACCGCCGTTTTTGGGGCCAGCGCGGTGAATGCCATTCTGGCCATCGGCATTTTCAACGTGCCCGTTTTTGCCCGCCTGACGCGCGGCGCGGCGCTGTCGCTATGGGCGCGCGATTTCATTCTGGCAGCGCGCGTTTCAGGCAAATCGGCAACCCGCATTTCAGTCGAGCATATCTTGCCCAACATCACCAATCTGATGATTGTCCAAGGCACAATCCAATTCTCGCTTGGGATTTTGGCCGAGGCGGCGCTGTCTTACATCGGTCTTGGCGCGCAACCCCCGACGGCCAGTTGGGGCCGGATGCTTGCCGATGCACAGACGCTTGCCAGCATCGCGCCGCATGTGGCCTTGGTGCCGGGGCTTGCCATTGTTTTGATGGTGCTGGGGCTGAACCTGATGGGCGACGGTTTGCGCGATATGCTGGACCCCCGCATCCGGGTCAATCGCGCATGAGCCTTTTATCCATCCACAACCTGTCCGTTTCTGTGAATGCAGTGCCGATTTTGGACCGGCTCACGCTGGACATTGCCCCCGGCGAAATCCTGGCGCTTACCGGCGAAAGTGGTTCGGGAAAATCGATGACGGCGCTGGCCATTATGGGACTTTTACCGCAAGGATTTACGGCGACCGGTCAAATCAATCTGGATGGCACCGACATTTTGACAACGCCTGAAAATACGCTTTGTACCCTTCGCGGCCGCCGCATGGGCATGGTGTTTCAAGAGCCGATGACCGCGCTGAACCCAGTGCAGACCATTGGCGCGCAAGTTGCCGAAACCATTCGCATCCACGAAAAAGTCAGCAAAACGCAGGCTTTGACCCGCGCCCGCGCCATGTTGAACCGGGTGGGCCTGCCCGAAGACCGGTTTGGCCTTGGCCGCTACCCACACGAGCTGTCTGGCGGGCAAAAGCAACGCGTTGTTATCGCGATGGCCATCGCCCTTCGCCCTAAGCTTTTGATCGCTGACGAACCGACAACGGCCCTTGATGTCACCACCCAAGCCCTGATTTTGGCGCTGCTCAAGGATCTGACGGCAGAGTTTGGCATGGGGCTGTTGATGATCACCCATGATCTGGCTGTGGTCGCCAAAATGGCTGATCGGATCGCGGTGATGCAACACGGCCGCATTGTCGAGGTCGGCGCAACGCAGGCGCTGCTGCACACCATGCAACACCCTTATACTCGCGCTTTATTTGCCGCCTCCAGCCATAAGGTTGACCTGCCCACCGCCCCGCCACCAACGCCCTTGCTGGAAGTCAAGAATGCTGTGCGCAGCTACCGTCAGGCCCGGCGCGGCCTGTTTGGCCCGCGACCTGAAACCCGCGCTGTCGATGACGTGTCCTTCACGCTGAACAGTGGCGAACGCCTTGGTCTTGTGGGCGAATCTGGGTGCGGGAAATCCACGCTGACCCGCGCATTGCTGGGGTTAGAGCCGGTTCAATCCGGCAGCATCACGCTGAAAGGCGCCCCGGTCTGGGCCGGGCGCAACCCAAATCTAATGGTGCGGCGCGATATGCAGGTGGTGTTTCAAGACCCCTATGGCAGCTTCAATCCGCGCCACCGCGTCGCCCGACTGATTGCAGAACCGTTCCATCTGCTGCGCGATCCGCCGCAGGGACAGGCCCGCCACGATAAAATTGCCAAAGCGCTTTTGGATGTGGGGCTGCGGCCAGAGGATGCGCAAAAATACATCCACGAATTCTCGGGCGGGCAGCGCCAGCGCATCGCCATTGCCCGCGCCCTGATCAACGACCCCGCCTTGATTGTGTTTGACGAGGCGGTCTCGGCGTTGGATGTCTCGGTACGCGCACAGGTTCTGGATCTGTTGGCCGATCTTTGCCGCAAGCGCCCCCTCGGCTACTTGTTCATCAGCCATGATCTGAATGTTGTCCGTTCGGTCACCGACCGCGTGATGGTGATGCAAGCGGGCAAGATCGTTGAACAAGGCTCGACCGAGCAGGTTTTTACCGCGCCACAACACCCCTATACCCAAAGCCTTTTGGCAGCTTCACCCCGCCTTCCCGATGTAAAGGTCGCCCCGCATGCACAGCACTAACCCGCTTCACCCGTTCAGTATTCCAAAAGCCAGCCATTTGATTGGGGGGAATTGGGTGGCAGGGGCCGATACGTTACCGCTGTTCAACCCCTCGACCGGTGACCCCATAACCTTGATTGCGCGCGGCAGTGCCGCAGACATCGACGCCGCCGTGACAGCCGCCCATAGTGCCCTTGACGGCGAATGGGGCCGTATGAGCGCGCGTGACCGAGGCCGCATTTTGACCCGTTTGGGCGAATTGATCCTGACCCGCACCGAAGAGCTGGCCGCGTTAGAGGCACTTGATGTCGGCAAACCTCTTACACAGGCGCGGGCCGACGCCGTGGCACTGGCGCGCTATATGGAGTTTTATGGTGGCGCTGCCGATAAAATTATGGGCGAAACCATCCCCTATCTGGACGGCTACACCGTTTACACGCTGCGCGAACCGCATGGCGTAACCGGTCATATTATTCCGTGGAATTACCCGATGCAGATCATCGGGCGTTCGGTCGGCGCGGCCCTTGCGATGGGCAATGCCTGTGTTCTGAAGCCCGCAGAAGAGGCATGCCTGACAGCCTTGGCCTTCGCGGCGCTGGCACAAGAGGCGGGTCTGCCCGCCGGCGTGTTGAACGTCGTGACGGGTCTGGGGGCCGAGGCCGGGGCCGCGCTTGCCGGCCATCCAAACGTACAGCATCTGTCGTTCACCGGCTCGGTTGGGGTTGGCACGTTGATCCAAACGGCCGCTGCCCAAAACGTCATTCCAGTGACGTTGGAGCTTGGCGGTAAATCGCCCCAAATCGTGTTTGACGATGCCGATCTTGACCGTGCGCTGCCATTTTTGGTCAATGCCGGCATTCAAAACGCAGGGCAAACCTGTTCCGCCTCTTCGCGCATTTTGGTGCAGCGCGGCGTTTATGAGGCTGTCAAAGCCCGCATGGCGGCCGCCTACCTTAAACTGACGGTAGGGCCAGCCGCCGCAGATCATGCCCTTGGCCCGCTGATTTCTGCCCGC
>JBLIGH010000168.1:0-7322 GCA_047636855.1 Pseudorhodobacter sp. | reverse complement strand
CGTAAAATCAATATACAGCTTGGACTTGGGGTGATTTCGCAACCATTCGGTCCGCAACGTGCCGTGGAACGCACTTTCACGTGTCACAAATTCCGCCCTTGCCCGGATCATCAGGCGTGGATGGGTCAAGGGATCGCCCTTCAGACCCGGTTCGCCCAGCAAAAGCGCACATTTTCCATCTGCGCCAAGCGCTGCAAAATGCGGGGCAAGCGATGAGATCAAGGTCACGGGTACCCCTGCCGCGGATCGCCCCAACGCAATGCGACTGATCCCCGGCGCGCCATCCGACGCGATATAGGCTAGGGCCGCGTGCCGCAAGTTCAACAGCGCCAGCGCCTCGGCACGGGCGGCATCATCGGCGGGCGGCGTCGGGTCGGGGCGTTGCATGGCGTTTTGCCTTTGGCTTTCATTGGGTGCTTGACTTTATACAGCCTAAAGGCGCTGCATCAGATGGTACATCGCTACAGGCGGAATATGTCTGACACAAGCCAGCCGCACAGATCTGAATTCCGTCCCAAACTGATTTCGGTTTTGCGTGAAGGTTATACGCCGGCCAACCTGCGCAGTGATGTGATCGCAGGGCTTACAGTGGCGATCGTGGCCCTTCCCTTGTCGATGGCGATTGCAATTGCCAGCGGTGTCGGACCCGAGCGCGGGCTGTACACTGCGATTGTCGGGGGATTTCTGGTCTCGTTATTGGGTGGTTCCCGGTTTCAGGTTGGCGGCCCGGCGGGGGCGTTTATCGTCCTCGTCTCGGCTTGCGTGACGGCGATTGGGGTGCCGGGCCTGCTGCTGGCGACATTGCTATCGGGATTTATGTTGATCGCAATTGGCGTCTTGCGACTGGGCAATTACATCAAATTCATTCCCTACCCGGTCACCGTGGGCTTTACCGCAGGGATCGCGATTATCATCCTGACCAGCCAGATCAAAGATTTCTTCGGCATGACGCTGGACGCAGCCGAGCCTGCGGCGTTTTGGGAAAAGCTTGCGGCCCTTTGGCAGGCGCGCGACACGGTTTCACCCAGCGCATTTGGCGTGGCGCTGGGCACTGTTGCGGTTATTCAAACGTTCAAGCGCTGGTTTCCCGGTTGGCCGGGTTTGTTGATCGCCGTCTTGCTGGCCTCTGTGTTGTCTTTGGTGATGGCCCTGCCGGTCGAGACGATCCAATCGCGATTCGGTGCGATGCCGCGCGGCCTGCCGATGCCAGAGTTGCCGCAGATGTCGATGGCAGCGTTGTGGCAAGCGCTGCCTTGGGCTGTCAGTTTTTGCCTGCTGGGCGCGATCGAGTCGCTGCTGTCTGCCGTGGTGGCCGATGGGATGACCGGGCGACAACACCGGTCCAACGCGGAACTGGTGGCGCAGGGGGTGGCGAATATCGGGTCTGCGGTGTTCGGTGGGATATGCGTTACCGGAACGATTGCCCGCACGGCAACGAATGTGCGCGCAGGCTCTCACGGGCCGGTGTCAGGCATGTTGCACGCGCTGTTTGTGCTAGGGTTCATGGTTGTTGCAGCCCCGTTGGCAGGGTTCATTCCACTGGCCGCTTTGGCGGGGGTTCTGGCCGTTGTGGCCTGGAACATGGCCGAGAAAGAAGAGCTTTGGGCCCTGATCCGTGCGACCCGCGCTGATGCTTTGGTGGTGCTGACCACCTTGCTGTTGGTGGTGTTTCGGGACCTGACGACAGGCATTACCGTCGGTGTGGCCTTGGGCGGCGCGGTCTTCATCCGCCGCATGTCAGAGGCCGCGATGGTCGAGCCGCACCGGGTCTTGGAACCCAATGACCACGCAGAGGCGCAATTTCCAGATATTATCGTTTGTCATCTGCACGGCCCCTATTTCTTTGGGGCTGCGGCGCGGCTTGGATCGGTGCTTGACCAGATTGCTGACCATCCGCAGGGCTTCGTCGTGGATTTTTCTGACGTGCCGTTCATCGACAGCTCTGGTGTGCGCTCTTTCGCCATTCTGGCCCGCAAAACGCAGAAAAAAGGCGGGCAGCTGTATTTGACAGCGGTTAAACCTGAAATTCGCAAGCTGTTGGAAAGCCATGGGCTGCGCGAACCTCAATTGCGCTACTTACCAGATATAGCGGCTGTTCATGCTGATTTGGCGGCAGCCCGCTAAATAGCCACTCGAATCGCGCGAATCAATTCAAGGACCCACACCTAAATTCGAGCCCATTTAGGTCTCGGGCATTGCAACACGTTGCTGTGTCTTAAGCGTTGATTTGGTCAAAAAGGCAGCACTGGTCTTGCAGGTTGCGAAACGCATCACCGGCGTATGGACAGCTACTTGTTTGAATTTCATTGCCTAAATCTGACCTCAATCAAGTAAATTTACAAGATAAGCGCGTATATAGTCAATAAATTTACAATAAAATCGTTATTACAAAAAGAGTTACGCAAAAATTGACTGATGAGGTAAACTCAGTTTAAGGGGTGGGGTGACTACTGCGCTTAGCGGTGGTTTAGTGCGGGGCAGTTATAGCCCATCATGAGGAGGAACAGTCATGTCGCAGCCCGTACAGGCCGCAGCGGTTTACCCCGCGTCAGATGAATTCATCGCGAATTCGCACATCAACGCCGAGGCATATCAGGCCAAATATGCAGCCTCTATCGCTGACCCGGTCGCTTTTTGGGCCGAAGAAGGCAAACGTATTGACTGGATCAAGCCTTTTACCAAGGTGAAAGAAACCGATTTTACACTGGGTCAAGTGTCCATCAAATGGTTTGAAGATGGCGAGCTGAACGTCTCGGCCAATTGTATTGACCGCCATATCGCCACACGGGCCAACCAGACCGCGATTATCTGGGAGCCGGACCACCCTGACACGCCAGCCCAGCATATTACCTATGCCGAGTTGTTGGAAAACACTTGCCGCATGGCCAATGTGCTTAAGGCGCAGGGCGTCGCGAAGGGTGACCGCGTTGTCATCTACCTGCCGATGATCCCCGAAGCGGCCTATGCGATGCTTGCCTGCGCCCGGATTGGCGCCGTCCATTCCATCGTTTTTGCGGGTTTCTCGCCAGATGCGCTGGCCAATCGGATCAATGATTGTGCCGCAAAATGCGTGATCACCGCAGATTTTGCACCGCGCGGTGGCCGCAAGACCGGATTAAAAGCCAATACCGATGCGGCTTTGTTGCATTGCGATGACCGGGTTAAATGCCTTGTCGTCAAACATACCGGCGATCAAACCACTTGGGTTGAAGGCCGCGACATCGATGTGAAAGTCGAGATGGCGGGTGCTGCCAGCACTTGCGCGCCCGAAGTGATGGAGGCGGAAGCGCCGCTTTTCATCCTTTACACCTCGGGTTCGACCGGAAAACCCAAAGGGGTTGTGCATAGCTCGGGCGGCTATCTGGTTTACGCCGCGATGACGCAGCAGATCACCTTTGATTACCATGATGGCGATGTGTTTTGGTGTACCGCCGATGTCGGCTGGGTCACGGGCCACAGCTATATCATTTACGGCCCATTGGCGAATGGTGCGACTACCGTGATGTTTGAAGGGGTGCCGACTTACCCCGATGCAGGCCGCTTCTGGGAGGTTTGCGCCAAGCATAAGGTGAGCCAGTTCTACACCGCGCCAACGGCGATCCGCGCGCTGATGGCGCAGGGGCCGGATTGGGTGGAAAAGCATGACCTGTCCAGTCTGAAGCTGCTGGGCTCGGTCGGTGAACCGATCAACCCCGAGGCTTGGAATTGGTACAACACCCATGTTGGCAAGGGCAAATGCCCGATCGTTGACACGTTCTGGCAGACCGAAACCGGGGGCCATCTGATCACGCCTTTGCCGGGGGCGATCCCGCAAAAGCCGGGCTCTGCCACCTTGCCGTTCTTTGGCGTTCAGCCGGTCATTCTGGACCCGGCCAATGCAGAAATTCAGACCGAAACCGTGGCGACAGGTGTTTTGTGTATCACCGATAGCTGGCCGGGTCAGATGCGCACGCTTTGGGGCGATCACGCCCGATTTGAAGAGGCGTATTTTTCGCAATATCCGGGGTATTACTTTACCGGTGATGGCTGCCGGCGTGACGAGGATGGCTATTACTGGATCACGGGCCGCGTCGATGATGTGATCAACGTCTCGGGCCACCGGATGGGCACGGCAGAAGTGGAAAGCGCCCTTGTCGCCCACGCTCAGGTCGCCGAGGCCGCTGTTGTTGGCTATCCGCATGACATCAAAGGGCAGGGCATCTATGCCTATGTCACCTTGATGAATAATGTCGAGCCGACCGAAGCGCTGCGCAAAGATCTGGTCAAATGGGTCCGCACCGAGATTGGGCCGATTGCGTCGCCCGATCTGATCCAATGGGCACCGGGCCTGCCGAAAACCCGTTCCGGCAAGATTATGCGCCGCATCCTGCGCAAAATCGCAGAAAATGACTATTCCGCATTGGGCGATATCTCGACCTTGGCTGACCCTTCTGTGGTCGAAGAGCTGATCGAGCACCGGATGAACAGGGTTTGAATGCATGCTTGACCCCATGACAAGTCCCGCTGTTTTGATCTTGCTTGGCCCACCGGGGGCAGGCAAGGGCACGCAAGCCCGGTTGCTGGAAGAAAGCTTTGGTCTGGTGCAGCTTTCCACGGGCGATCTTTTGCGCGCGGCGGTGGCTGCGGGCACCGATGCGGGCCAGCAGGCAGACGCGGTGATGAAGGCTGGTGGGTTGGTTTCGGACGCGATTGTCCTTGCAATCTTGCGCGACCGGATGGCTGACGCCGACACGGCGCGCGGCGTGATTTTGGATGGCTTTCCCCGCACTGCGGGGCAGGCCGAAGCACTGGACGCGCTTTTACAAAGCACCGGCCAGCGCGTGAATTCGGTGATTTCCTTGGAAGTCGAGGACGCACCGATGATTGCCCGGGTCTCGGGGCGCTATACTTGCGCCACTTGTGGCGAAGGTTACCACGATTTGTTCAAGCAACCTGCAAAACAAGGGGTTTGTGACAAATGTGGCGGTGCGGACTTTAAACGCCGTGCCGATGATACTGCCGAAACGGCGGGGGCAAGACTTGCTGCCTATCACGCCCAAACGGCACCGCTGATCTCGTATTACGACGCCCGTGGGGTGCTGCAAAAGGTGGATGCAATGGCTGACATTGCCTCTGTTACCGCAGCGCTGTCGGAGATTGTAACGCAAGTATCAGCCAATTGAGGGAAAGCTGCTTTCCATCCGGAAAGTGGTGAGGAAAAACTTCAGGGAGTTACAAATATGGCGGACAAATCATCGTCCAACGCCTATTGGGCTGCGAACATCAAGATCATCAGCATATGCATGGTGATTTGGTTCGTTGCATCCTTTGGGCTTGGTATTCTTCTACGGCCCGTGCTTTCGGGCATTGCAGTCGGGGGCACTGACCTCGGCTTCTGGTTTGCCCAGCAGGGCTCAATCCTCGTGTTCCTCGGCCTCATTTTCTTCTACGCGTGGAAAATGAACAAGGTCGATGAAGAACACGGCGTGGACGAATAAGGAAAAGCATCAATGGATCAATATACGCTTAACCTTCTCGTTGTCGGGGCATCCTTTGTGCTCTACATCGGGATCGCTGTCTGGGCGCGCGCGTCCACAACGGCGGAATTCTATGCTGCTGGCCGGGGTGTACACCCCGTTCTGAACGGTATGGCCACCGCTGCTGACTGGATGTCGGCTGCGTCCTTCATCTCGATGGCTGGTCTGATCGCGGCCGTCGGCTATGGCAACTCTACCTTCTTGATGGGTTGGACGGGTGGCTATGTGCTACTGGCACTGCTGTTGGCACCTTATTTGCGCAAGTTCGGCAAATACACCGTACCGCAGTTCATTGGTGACCGCTTTTACAGCCAAAAAGCACGTATGATGGCCGTTGTCTCGCTTATCATCATCTCGGTGACATATGTTATCGGGCAGATGACAGGCGCAGGCGTTGCCTTCTCGCGCTTTTTGGAAGTCGACAGCTCTACCGGGCTCTATATCGCGTCGGCAGTGGTGTTTTGTTACGCCGTTCTGGGCGGGATGAAGGGCATCACCTATACGCAGGTTGCACAATATTGCGTGCTGATCGTTGCCTATACTATCCCTGCGATCTTCATCTCGTTGCAACTGACTGGTAACCCGATCCCAGGTCTGGGTCTGTTCTCGACCCATACTGAATCTGGCCTGCCACTGCTGGTCAAGCTTGACCAAATCGTAAACGAACTGGGCTTTGCACAGTACACCTCGTTGAACACATCTATGTTCAACATGTTCTTGTTCACCTTGTCGCTGATGATCGGCACCGCGGGCTTGCCGCATGTCATCATTCGCTTCTTCACCGTGCCGAAGGTATCTGATGCACGTTGGTCGGCAGGTTGGGCCTTGGTCTTCATCGCGTTGCTGTACCTCTCGGCCCCGGCCGTTGGTGCGATGGCACGTTTGAACATCATTTCCACAATCTATCCGCAAGGCACCCAAAACGAGGCTGTTTTGTACGCAGAGCGTCCAGACTGGATGCTCAACTGGGAAGTGACCGGTCTTTTGACGTTTGAGGACAAGAACGGCGATGGCCGTATTCAGTTCTACAACGACAAGAGCGAAGGCTTCGCGGCAACCGCGACCGAGCGTGGCTGGGCCGGGAACGAGTTCACCTATAACAACGATATCCTTGTTTTGGCGAACCCCGAAATCGCACAGCTTCCGGGTTGGGTGATCGCGTTGATCGCCGCTGGTGGTCTTGCGGCTGCTTTGTCTACCGCTGCGGGTCTGTTGTTGGCCATTTCCTCGGCCATCAGCCACGATGTTATCAAGGACTACCTCAATCCTAACATCTCGGAAAAAGGCGAGCTGCTTGCTGCCCGGATCTCGATGGCAGGCGCGATCGTCCTTGCAACCTACCTTGGCCTCAATCCGCCGGGCTTTGCCGCCCAGACGGTTGCTCTGGCGTTCGGTCTGGCTGCGGCGACTATCTTCCCGGCACTGATGATGGGTATCTTCTCGAAGCGCATCAACTCGTTGGGTGCGACGCTTGGGATGTTTGCTGGTCTGGCGTTGACTTGCGCCTACCTGTTCACCTACTTGGGCGTGTTCTTTATCCCCGGGACTAACTTCGTCGAAAACATCCCGGCCAATTATCTGTTCGGCGTCCCGCCGGCAGCCTTTGGTCCGATTGGGGCGTTGGCAAACTTTGCCGTCGCCTATTTCGTGTCGCAGATGACGGATGCTCCGCCAAAAGAAGTGCAGGATCTTGTGGAATCGATCCGCGTGCCGAAAGGCGCTGGCACCGCCAGCAGCCACTAAACAACACCGCACCCTCCGGCTGGTCCGGGGGGTGCAATCCCTACGTCTGGACGACTGGAACCG
>JBLIGH010000167.1:0-7331 GCA_047636855.1 Pseudorhodobacter sp. | reverse complement strand
GGCGGCAATGCTGCGGGCCAATCCGGGGCTGGTCTATTGCTCGATCTCGGGTTTTGGCCAGACCGGGCCGAATGCCGAGAAGCCCGGCTATGATCTGATGGCGCAGGGATACGGCGGGATCATGTCCCTGACAGGCGAGCCGGACGGCGCGCCGATGAAGGTCGGTGTCGGTGTCGCGGATGTGATGTGCGGCATGTATGCGACGGTTGGCATTCTGGCCGCCCTGAGGTATCGCGACAAAACCGGCGAGGGGCAGCATGTCGAGGTGGCCTTGGTCGATAGCCAGATTGCATGGCTAATCAACGAAGGTGTCAGCCATCTTACAACCGGTGCCAAACCCAAGCGGCGCGGCAATGGTCACCCCAATATCGTGCCTTATCAGGTGTTTGCCACTTCGGACGGGCATGTCATTGTTGCTGTTGGCAATGACAGGCAGTTTCGCCGTTTTTGTACGTTTTTAGGGCAGGATGCGCTGGCAGATGACCCGCTATACGCCACCAATCCCGCCCGCTTGGCAAATCGTGACGCGTTGATTGCGATTTTGGTGCCGCTTTTGACCGCAAGAACCATAGCCGAGGTGGTCGCCGGGTTAGAGGCCGTCGGTGTGCCCGTCGGGCCAGTGCATACGCTGGATCAAGTGTTTGCAACCGACCAAGTTGCGGCGCGCGGGATGATTGCGGAAATTGCCCGCGATGATGTGGTTGATGGCAAAGTGAGGTTGATTGGCAATCCGTTGAAGCTTTCGCGAACCCCCGTAACATATCGCCACGCACCACCGCGCTTCGGTCAGGATACTGAGGCCGTTTTGAGCAAAATACCGCTCATAAAACCGTAGTAATGCCCTGATATGTTGATGAAATAAAGGTCACATGGTCGTTACTCACGTATCTGTGTGGTTCTTCTAACTATCCGAACCTATATGTCAGTTATCAACGGGGCGGCTGATCGCTGCCCCCTCCTCGAACGGATGAGCGCATGACACAGGACATTTTTGGCCAGACCACCAGCCTGCCAGCCGGACCGGCAATTGACAGTTGGAACAAGACGCAATTGGCCTTTCTTGCGCATGGTGCCGCAACGCCTGTGCATCTGGCTGAAACGCTGACGGCAGCGCCCGATTTTGCATTGGGTCATGCGGCCAAAGGCGTTTTCTACACGCTTCTTGGTCGCAAAGAATTAATGCCAACGGCGCACGAGGCCTTGGCCGCTGCACGCCTTGCAGCCCAGAAGCGGCCGATCAGCCCGCGCGAGCAGCATTTTGTCGAAGCATTGGCCTTGTGGTTGGCAGGTCAGCCGCGCAGAGCCCTCGGTCATTTTGAAGCATTGCTGGCGTTGAACCCGACTGACGTGCTTGCGATGAAATTGGACCAAGCGACCCGATTCATTCTGGGCGATAGCGTCGGAATGCGGCGAATGATCGAGGCCGTGATGCCCAGCTACACTTCGGATCACGCTGGCCGCGGCTATTTGATGGGCTGCTATGCCTTTGCGTTGGAAGAAACCGGCGACTACAAGCGGGCGCAAAAAATGGGCCGCGAGGGGATGCTGATCTCCCCTGATGATGCTTGGGGATTGCATGCCGTGGCGCATGTTCATGATATGACGGCAGATGCTGCGGGCGGAATAGCCTGGTTGAACGGGCGCGAGGGTGCCTGGGCGCATTGCAACAATTTCCGCTATCACGTTTGGTGGCACAAGGCGCTGATGCATCTTGACCTGGGCCAATATGATGTGGCGTTTGAATTGTATGACAGCGAAATTCGCAAAGACAAAACAGACGATTACCGCGACATCTCGAATGCGACATCTTTGTTGAGCCGGCTAGAGCTTGACGGTGTAAACGTCGGGAACCGCTGGGAAGAACTGGCAGACCTTTCGGCAAACCGGACCGAAGACGGCTGCCTGATTTTTGCCGATCTCCACTATATGCTGGCTTTGGTTGGCGACAATCGCGAAGCCGAGATTAAGACATTGCTGGGTCGTTTGCACCGGGATGCCTGCGAAAACAAAACCGATATTCAAAAGGCTATGGCCAACCCCGGCCTTGCCGTTGCGACCGGGCTTGAAGCCTTTGGCGAGGCTAATTTTGACAAGGCATTTGTAAACCTTGCTCAGGCGCGCAGCCATATTCAAAATGCGGGCGGCAGCCACGCTCAACGCGATGTGTTTGAGCGGCTGACAATTGACAGCGGCATCCGTGCCGGTTTTCTGGATGAAGCCGAAGCAATCCTTGCAGAACGCACCGTCAAACGGAATGGCCATGAAGATGGCTATGTTACCGCACGTCGTGAACTGATCGCTCAGGGCCGAAAAGCATCGGGCCATAGTGCCGCAATTTCTGCCTAATAAGTCTGTTCAATTAATATGCACAACGCTGCCCCATCTCAGCCAAACATGCCAAGAGTGCGTGATCCACGGCTTGATTTCTATCGCGGTATCTCGATGTTTATCATCTTGACCGCGCATACGCCGAACAACTTTTTCAACAGCTGGATACCAGCCAGATGGGGCTTTTCAGACGCGACCGAGATCTTTGTCTTCTGCTCTGGCATGGCGTCGGCGATTGCGTTTGGCGGCAGTTTTGATCGGCATGGCTGGCTTATGGGAACCTTAAGGGTCGCCCACCGCGTATGGCAGGTTTATTGGTCCCATATTTGCCTTTTTCTGTTCATCGCGATGATGGTCGCATTTTGGGACAAAATCGGCTTTAGCGATAAAAGCTATATCAACAGCTTGAATCTGGCGCCGTTCTTTACGGGCCGCACAGGCGGTGAAACCGGGATTGTCACTTTGACGTCTGACAACCTGATTGGTTTGATGACGCTTACCTATGTCCCAAATTATTTTGACATCTTGCCGATGTATATCGCGATCCTGTGCTTGATGCCCGTCATGGTGGCCTTTGCACGGGTGCATGTTGCATTGGCATTCGCGCTTTCGATCGCGATTTGGTTTTTCGCGCAGACGAGGCTTCTGGAGTCGATGGGGATCACATCGGTCAACCTGCATTTCAACGCAGAGCCTTGGTCGAATCGCGAGTGGTTTTTCAACCCTTTCGGCTGGCAATTGGCCTTCTTCACCGGCTTTGCCTTCATGCGCGGCTGGCTGCCTAAACCGCCAATCACCCTTTGGCTAACGCTTCTGGCGGCGGCGATTGTGGCTTTGAACATCCCTTTTTCCGATATCGGCGTGCGCTTTAAGCTTTTTGACTTCGTGAATGCTTGGCGCTCTGAAAACACGATGTGGCTCACCAAGTCTGATTTTGGTCTATTGCGTTATCTCCATTTTCTTGCTCTGGCATACCTCGGATTCGTGATCGCAGGAGATCGTGGCCACCGCCTGCTACCGCAAGGAAAGCAGGGCATACAGCTCATCTGGAAATGGATCGTGACACTTGTTACAAAAGTTGGTCAGCAATCGCTTGCGGTCTTCATGTTTTCGATGGTTCTGGGGCGAGTACTAGGCATGCTCATGGACCAGACAGAGCGTTCCGCGACTGTCGTCACCGCCGCCAACCTGTTGGGTTGGGCCTCGCTGATCTGCGTGGCTTTCACTGTCGCATGGTTCAAGGGTCAACCTTGGAAAAAGGCTGTTTCAAAATGATGATATCAAGACGCGCCCTTTTGGCCGGTATGGCCGCCTTTACGACAGGCCCTGCATGGTCGGCTGAAAACTTGATTGTGGCGCAAGCGCCTTTCAGCATTGACTGGCTTTTGGCAAAAGCCCGCGACGTGGCAAGTCGCGAATACACCCCCGCCCCCCTGATCCCAGAGCCTTGGCGCACGCTGAGTTTCGATGACTTTGGCCATATCTGGTTTGACAGTCGCAATGCAATTTGGATGGACGAGGATCGCCCCGTCAAACTGGACCTGTTTACCGCGGGTCTTTTTGTAACGCGTCCGACCCAGATAAATATCGTCGAAGATGGCATTGCCAAAACCCTTGGCTATGACCTGTCTTTGTTCGATAAAACCAACAATTTTCCCGATTTGCCGATTGATGAGACCATGGGGTATGCTGGCTTTCGGCTGCGCACCGAGCTGACCACCGCCGGGATTTTTGAAGAGTTTATGGTGTTTCAGGGTGCGAGCTATTTCCGCGCGATTGCCAAAGGTCAGACTTACGGCCTTTCTGCGCGTGGGCTTGCCTTGCGCACCGGCGACCCTTCGGGCGAAGAGTTTCCCGACTTCACGCATTTCTGGATCGAAGCGCCAGCCCCAAGCCAAACCACGACAGTTGTGCATGCATTGCTGGACGGCCCATCCACGACCGGCGCTTTCACCTTCCGCATCGAAGCCGGGCATCCAACAAAAGTGCAGGTGACAGCAACGCTGTTCCCGCGCGTTGATCTGCCCCATGTCGGTTTGGGCGCGCTGACCTCAATGTTCTTTTTCGACGAAACAAACCGGCACCGCTTTGACGATTTCCGCCCTGCTGTCCACGATAGTGAAGGCCTGATGATCGTGAACGGCAATGGCGAACGTCTGTGGCGGCCTTTGGCTAACCCCAAAAGGGTCGAGATCAGCGCCTTTGTCGATACCGATCCAAAGGGTTTTGGCCTGATGCAGCGCACCCGCGACCCAGAGCGTTTTGCCGATCTGGAGGCCCATTACGAAGAGCGCCCATCGCTTTGGATTATCCCGGAAGAGGGTTGGGGGAAAGGTGCTGTGGCGCTGGTCGAGATCCCGACCGATAAGGAAATCTACGATAATATCGTGGTCTATTGGCGACCCTCCGAACCGATCAAAGCCGGGTCAGAACATCGGTTTAGCTATATGATGGCTTGGGGCGACGACCCGATTTTGCTGCCCGATGTTGCGCCTATCATAAACACGCGAATCGGAAAAGGCTTTGACCAAATCAAATCCGTGATCGCAATTGATTACGCCGATCATGCGCTGTTTGGCTCGGATCTTTCCGAGGTCCAGATTGTGATCTCTGCCAGCAAAGGCGCGGTTTCGGAAGGCATCTTACAACGCAATCCGGGCACAGGGGGGCTGCGCTTGGCGTTCTCTTTTCTGCCTGACGATGTCGAGACAATCGAGCTGCGCGCGCAGCTGTTAAGGAACAATCTGCCCGTGTCAGAAGTTTGGTTGTACCGATGGACCGCGTAACCTCGCTGCAAGATCCGGGCTTTATGCCGCCGCTATCGCCTTTGCCGCAGCCGATACAGCAGTTGGATCAGCCTTATCATGATGTAACGGCCCCGAAGGCCCGCAATCACGCGCGGACCAACCTATGGCGTTTGGTTGCGTTTTTGCCCGCGATCACGGCCACGCTTGGCCTGATCTGGATTTTTGTTGTTTGGTTTGCGATGGACGGGTTTGTGCCGTTTGAAGCGGTTGTGATCGCATTGGTCGCAGTGACGTTCTTCTGGATAGCTCTTTCCTTCAGCACGGCGTTTTTGGGGGCCGCCACGCTTTGCCTCAGCTCTCCCAAGCACATGAATTTGACGTCTTTTGAGCCGTTGAAAGTTGCCCTGTTGGTTCCTGTTTATAACGAAGACCCGGCAGATGTTTTTGGCAATGCTGCGGCAATGATGGCGGCATTGCGGTCAGCAGATACGACGCATTCGTTTCATATGTTCATTCTGTCCGACACACGGGATGATGCCATTGCCGCACAAGAGCTGCGTGCGTTCTTCGTGCTGCGCGAAACCCATCCCGGCGCGGCTTACTACCGCCGCCGCGCCGATAATATCGACCGTAAAGTCGGTAATCTGGCCGATTGGGTAGAGCGTCATGGCGGCGCTTACGGCGCAATGCTGGTACTGGATGCGGATAGTTTGATGAGCGGCGATGCCATTCTTGCGCTGACCGATGCGCTGGCACGCGACCCGGCGGCAGGGCTGATCCAGTCCTTTCCAACGCTTTTTGGGGCGCAAACGGTTTTTGGCCGCGTCCAACAATTTTCCAACCGCATCTACGGCGCGGCCCTTGCCGAGGGTTTGGCAAAATGGACGGATCTTGACGGCAATTATTGGGGTCACAACGCCATCATCCGTTGCACCGCGTTTGCCTCTTGCGCAGGGCTGCCGCGCCTAAAATCGCGACGCGGTCCCGGCCGCTTGATCTTGTCGCATGATTTTATTGAGGCGGGCTTGCTGCGCCGCGCGGGCTGGTCGGTCCGGTTCCTGCCCCGGATTCAGGGCAGTTATGAAGAAGTCCCTGCCACATTGATTGACTACGTGTTGCGCGATCGGCGCTGGTGCCAAGGCAATCTGCAACATCTTGGGTTGCTGCGGACACGTGGCTTTTTGACCGTCTCGCGGTTTCATTTGCTAAGCGGTGCCATGGGATATTTGATGTCGCCCGCATGGTTCGCCCTTTTGCTTGTCTGGGCGCTTATTGGCAACGGCATGGAAACCAATACGCTCAGCTATTTCGCAGGCTACGATCCGCAGGTCAGCTGGCCCAGCATGAGCACCGGAAACGCCCTGCTGATCCTTGGTTTCATGTATGCGATGCTGCTGGCCCCCAAATTGATGAGCGCCGCTGCGGCCCACCGCGCGGGTATCCATATGCGTGATGTTGGCGGGCCGTTGCAGTTTATCCTGTCTTTGATCGCTGAAATCCTGCTGTCGATCGCTTATGCGCCCGTGATGATGATCCAGCAAACTGTCGCGGTCTTGCGCACGGCGACGGGCTTGCGCGAAACCTGGGGACCACAACGGCGACGGGGTGAACATTACGCGTTCTTTGTCATGTTGAAGTTTCACTTGCTTGAAACCGTCGTTGGCATCTTGCTGGTGGCAGGCATGACATCGGGGCTGGTCACATTGTGGTTGTTGCCAATCGCCGTTAGCCTCGTCTGTGCAATTCCGCTTTCGGCCTTAAGCGGGATCAATCTGGATGCCCATCGCTGGTCGGCACGTCAATTGGGTACGCCGGAACATTTGAATGCCCCACGGATCATCCGCAGCGCCATGAAAGAACGCCGCCGCTTTGCCGCCGTGATCGCAGGACCCGAGGCCATAGCGGCCGAATAATCACAGCGGCTTTTCAAACCAATCCAAGGCCAGATCTGACCAACCTTTGGGAATACCATGCGAGCCGGGATGCAAGGCAAATTCCAAAGCAGACCCCTGGGCTGTGCACGTATCCCAGCGCCGGATCCAAAAGTCGCCAACCGTGTCAAAACTATCGGCGCGCATCCCGTCACATCCATTGGTCTGCCGCCAGATCTGCATTGCGTACCAGACATCCCCTTGAAAGATCACCCCGCTTCTGAGGGGCCGACCCTCTAGCGGGACAGTCTGGTCCTTCCAACCATGGGTGTGCAACAGGCGAACGGGGGCTGCGCATTCTGTCGGATGGGGCCGCCAAAAGCTG